>JAWWOJ010000321.1:0-2522 GCA_033851885.1 Frankiales bacterium
CGGGCACCGTGCGGGGCGACAACGTGGCGTGCCCCTTCCACTCGTGGCGGTGGGGCGGCGACGGCAAGTGCAAGGAGATCCCTTACGCCCGACGCATCCCACCGCGAGCCCGCACGCGGGCCTGGACGACGAAGGTCATCGACGGCCAGTTGCTGGTGTGGCACGACCACGAGGGCAACCCCCCGCCCGAGGAGGTCACCATCCCCGCGATCCCGGGCTTCGAGGAGGGCGAGTGGACCGAGTGGGTCTGGGACAAGACGCTCGTCCCCAACTCCCACTGCCGCGAGATCATCGACAACATGGTCGACATGGCCCACTTCTACTACATCCACAAAGGCCTGCCGACCTACTTCAAGAACGTCTTCGAGGGCCACGTCTGCACGCAGTACTACAGCGGCACGACGCACGAGGAGGCCGCCAAGGGACTGCCGATCGCGGTCGGCGTCGCGGATGACCAGCAGACGGTCAGCGACGCGACCTACTGGGGCCCGTCGTACCTCGTCGACAAGCTCTGGACCAAGTACGGCGACCTGACGTTCGAGACGATCCTGCTGACGACGCACTACCCGATCGACGACAGCAGCTTCATGCTCAACTACGGCATGGTCATGAAGAAGAAGCCGGAGTTCGACGACGCGACCAACGACAAGATCGCGGGCAAGATGCTCCAGGGCATCGGCGCCGGCTTCTATGAGGACGTCAAGATCTGGCTCAACAAGGCGCCGATCGACAACCCGCTGCTGTGCGAGGAGGACGGGCCGGTCTACCAGCTGCGTCGGTGGTACTCGCAGTTCTACGTCGACGTCGCCGACATCACGCCCGAGATGTCGCAGCGCTTCGAGTTCGAGATCGACACGACCAAGGCCGTCGACTTCTGGCAGAAGGAGCTCGTCGAGCAGGCAGCCCAGAAGGCGTGACAGCGGACGCGCCCCCGATGGTGCCGGTGGAGTGCTCCACCTGCGGCACCTCGGTCCTCGTGTCGAAGAACAGCGCGGCGCAGACCTCCATCCAGTGGGAGGTCGACAGCACCTCGTGCCCGCAGCGCGCTGACCTGCCGCTCGGCGAGACCTGTCCGCACCTGTCCGACTCGATCCGCGACGCTGTTTTCAGCGGGCGCCTGGAGGTTCTCAGCAGTGACCTCTGAGAAGCTGCGGCTCAAGGTCCTCGAGGTGGTGCAGGAGACCGGTGACGCGCACTCGATCGTGTTCGAGAAGCCGTCGGGTGTGTCCTACAAGCCGGGCCAGTTCCTGACGCTGCGGCTGCCGCACGTCGACGGTCCCGTCGCCCGGTGCTACAGCCTGTCCAGCTCGCCTTACACCGATGACCACCTCAAGGTGACGGTGAAGCGCGTCGTCGACGGTCGCGGTTCCAACTGGGTCTGCGACGAGGTCCTCAAGGGCCACGAGCTCGACGTGCTCGCACCGAGCGGCACCTTCACGCCGAAGTCGCTCGACACCGACCTGCTGCTGCTCGCGGGAGGCTCCGGGATTACGCCGGTCATGAGCATCATCAAGAGCTCGCTGGCCAAGGGCACCGGCCGCATGCTGCTCGTCTACGCCAACCGCGACGAGCAGTCGGTCATCTTCCACAAGGAGCTACGGGAGATGGTCGCCGAGCACCCGTACCGGCTGGTTGTCCTGCACTGGCTGGAGAGCGTGCAGGGGCTGCCGAGCAAGAAGCCGCTGCAGGAGCTGGTCCGGTCGTGGGGCCACGCCGAAGCGTTCATCTGCGGACCGGCGCCCTTCATGGACTGCGCCGCTGACGCTCTCAAGGAGCTCGGCGTCAGCCGCGACCGCATCCACATCGAGCGTTTCACCAGCCTCGCCGGTGATCCCTGGACCGAGGTCGAGGCGGCCGCCCCGGTCGCGGGCGGCAAGACGGTGGACCTCGTGGTCGAGCTCGACGGCGAGACCCATCAGCTCGACTGGCCCGCCGACCAGAAGCTCCTCGACTTCCTGCTCGACAAGGGTCTCGACGCGCCCTACTCCTGCCGCGAGGGCGCCTGCTCGGCCTGCGGCGTGAAGCTCGTCGAGGGTGAGGTCGCCATGGACAACAACAGTGTGCTCGAGGAGGAGGACCTCGATGAGGGCTGGCGGCTCGCCTGCCAGTCGCGGCCGACGACCGACACCGTGAAGGTCAGCTACGAGTGACCAGCTTCCCTGCTCCTTTGTGAGCGGCAGGCGCACGGGCACGCTCGACCGCGAGGGGCCTTGCTCAAAGTCGAGCAGGGAAGGTCAGCGCACCAGGCGGACGGCGGTGACGCCGGCCTTGGTCGGCAGCAGCAGCAGGCCGCCGCTGTAGGCCGGCTTCGCGAACCGGGTCGCCGCCCCGACCTCGAGCTGCACCCGTCGCTTGCCGGTCGCCGCGTCGAGCCCGGTCGCCTTGCCGGCCTGGTCGACGACCCACGCCGTGGTCCCGACGACCAGCGGTGACCCGATGACGTCGGCCTGCCAGACCTTGCGCAGCCGGTCCCCCGAGGCGGTCACGCGCATCAGGCCGCCTTCGCAGGGAAGCAGCGCTCC
>JAWWOJ010000326.1:0-7852 GCA_033851885.1 Frankiales bacterium
CAGCTGTCCGATCCGACGAGGCGTGAACAGCGTGCTGACCACGCGCCGGTGAGCGGTGTGGTCTGGCGGGTCCTTGACGATCAGCAGCGGCATGAACCGCTCGAGACCCTCGATCGTCACTCCGTGCGTCGAGGTGAAGGTCTCGTGGTCGAGGTGTGCCTCGACCACGTCGTCATAGCGGGACAAAGCCCAGAACCCGTGCTGCTCGTTGAGGTAGACCGGCGCCTCGTCGCGCAGTCGCCGGTACACCGGGAACGGGTTGTGGACGGTTTCGGCGTCGTAGGGGTCGTACTCCAGCGCGCCGGCGTCGGCGGGCGCCTCGGGTGTAGCGGTCACGCGGTCGCCTTCGCTGCGATGTCAGCGAGCGACACACCACCAGAGGTGCGCTCGTAGCGACCCTGGTCGAACGATCGGATCGAGACGTCGTGACCCGACGCTTCCTGTCGCAGTGCCCCGACGGTCGAGTCCGCCTTGGAGCGATGCGCGAACGGGTCGAAGTTGTACCAGCGCATCGCGTTCCGGTGGCTGACCTGCTGCAACTCCTCGAACGGGACGCCCGCGCCCTGGGCGGCGTCCCACAACTCCTCCGGCGCGGAGGGCCAGGCCGAGTCGGAGTGGGGGTAGTCGCACTCCCACGACATGTTGTCGAGCCCGATCTGGTGACGCAGCTGCAGGCCGACCGGGTCGGAGATGAAGCACGTCATGAAGTGCTTGCGGAACACGTCGCTCGGCATCAGGCCCCCGAAGTCCTGACCGGTCCACAGGTGGTGCATGTCGTATGTGCGGTCCAGCCTGTCCAGGAAGTACGGGATCCAGCCGGTGCCGCCCTCGCTGAGAGCGAAGCGAATGGACGGGAACTGCTTAGGGATACGGGACCAGACCAGGTCCGCCGCTGCTTGGCAGATGTTCATCGGCTGGAGCGTGATCATGACGTCGATGGGTGCGTCCGGCGAGGTGACGGTGAGCTGCCCGGAGGAACCGAGGTGGATGGAGAGCACCACGTCCTCGTCCTGGCACGCCTTCCACAGCGGGTCCCAGTGGTCGTCGTGGAAGCTCGGGAACCCGAGCGTGGCCGGGTTCTCGGTGAAGGTGAGGCTGTGCACCCCTTTGGCGGCCAGCCGCCGGACCTCCTTCGCGGCGAGCTCCGGGTCCCACAGGACGGGCAGGCCCATCGGGATGAACCGCCCGGGTGCTCCTCCGCACCACTCGTCGACATGCCAGTCGTTGTAGGCGCGCAGCACGTCATAGGCGAGCTCCTTGTCCTGGGCCGCAGCGAAGATGCGCCCGCTGAAGCCCGGGAACGAGGGGAAGCACATCGAGCCGAGCACGCCGCCGGCATTCATGTCCTTGATGCGCTCCTGGACGTCGTAGCAGCCTGGGCGCATCTCGTCGAAGGCGGTCGGCTCGATGCCGTACTCCTCCTTCGGCCGGCCGGCGACGGCATTCAGGCCGATGTTGGGGATGGTCGCGCCGTTGAACGTCCAGACGTCGGAGCCGTCGTCGGTGCGTACCACCTTGGGAGCCGTGTCTCGGAACCGGTCCGAGATGTGGTGGTCGAACAGCGTCGGCGGCTCGACGAGGTGGTCGTCGACGCTGATCATGATGAGGTCGTTCACGTCCATGGTGGCTCTCCTCCTCGGCCTCACCGGCACCCGTTTGCACGCGTGCGTGAGGATGTGGGCTGTGCCATAGTGAACACTATGGAAAGCCGGACGCGTCAAGAGCTGAATGCGGCCGACGCAACGTGAGAGTGCTGACCACCACGCTCGACCTGACCAGCGAGAAGGCGCAGCACAATCGCGCCGCGATGCTCGAGCGACTGGCCGAGCTCCACGAGCAGCAAGGGCTGGCACGTGACGGCGGTGGCGCCGCGGCCGTCGACCGGCACCGCCGGCGCGGCAAGCTGTTGGCGCGGGAGCGGATCGAGCTGCTCCTGGACCCGGACGCGCCGTTCCTCGAGCTGAGCACGGTCGCCGCATGGGGCACCGAGTATCCGGTCGGGGCGAGCGTCGTGACCGGGATCGGGGTCGTCTCGGGCATCGAGTGCATCCTCATCGCGCACGATCCGACGGTGCGCGGTGGAGCGTCCAACCCCTACACCTGGAAGAAGGTGCTGCGCGCGACCCAGATCGCGCGTGAGAACCGGCTGCCCGTCGTCAATCTGGTCGAGTCGGCAGGCGGCGACCTGCGGCACCAGGCCGAGCTGTTCGTGCCGGCAGGACGGCTCTTCCACGACCTCTCGGCACTGTCGGCAGCCGGGGTGCCGACGATCGCGCTCGTGTTCGGCAACTCCACGGCCGGCGGCGCCTACGTGCCGGGCATGTGCGACTACACGGTCATGGTGGCCGGCGGCGCGAAGGTGTTCCTCGGCGGCCCCCCGCTGGTGAAGATGGCGACCGGCGAGGAGGCCGACGACGAGAGCCTCGGCGGCGGCGAGATGCATGCCCGTACGTCGGGCCTCGCCGACTACCTCGCCGCCGACGAGCACGAATGCATCGCGATCGGCCGGGAGATCCTGCAGCACCTCAACTGGCGGAAGCCCGGCGGTCCGACCTCGCCGCCCGACGAGCCGGTCTACGACCCTGAGGACCTGCTCGCCGTGATCAGCGCCGACATCAGGGTGCCCTTCGATCCGCGCGAGGTTCTCGGGCGGGTGGTCGACGGCTCCCGGTTCGAGGAGTACAAGCCCCTCTACGGTCCGGCGCTCGTGACCGGGTGGGCAGCCGTGCACGGCTTCCCGATCGGCGTCGTCGCCAACCACCACGGCATCCTGTTCAACCGGGAGGCGAAGAAGGGCACCGAGTTCATCCAGCTCTGCAACCAGAGCAACACCCCGCTGCTGTTCCTGCAGAACACCACCGGCTTCATGGTCGGCACCCAGTACGAGCAGGACGGGATCATCAAGGACGGCGCCAAGATGATCAACGCCGTCACGAACAGCACGGTCCCCCACCTCACGATCAACATGGCCGCCTCGTACGGGGCGGGCAACTACGGCATGTCCGGCCGCTCGTACGACCCGCGGATGCTGTTCAGCTGGCCGGGTTCCAAGACGGCCGTGATGGGCCCGGAACAGCTCGCCGGAGTCATGTCGATCGTGGCCCGGCAGTCCGCCGCCGCCGCAGGGCGGGCCTTCGACGAGGCGGAGGACGCCCGGCGCCGCGACGAGCTCGCCGCCCGCATCGAGAGCGAGTCACTCGCCCTGTACATGAGCGGCCGAGGTCATGACGACGGGATCATCGACCCGCGTGACACCAGGACGGTGCTCGGCATCGCGCTGTCTGCCTGCTACTCCGCCGAGGTCCGCGGCTCCCGCGCCTTCGGCGTCTTCCGGATGTGAGGAGGACGCCGTGATCGAGAAGGTCCTGGTCGCCAACCGGGGGGAGATTGCCCGGCGCGTGTTCCGGACGTGCCACGACATGGGCATCGCGACCGTCGCCGTCTACTCCGAGCCTGACAGCGACGCCCCGTTCGTTCGTGAGGCCGACGAGGCCGTCCCTCTCGGCGGGGCGACACCCGCCGAGTCCTATCTGCGCGCCGACAGGGTGCTCGAGGCCGCGATCCGGTCTGGCGCCGACGCGGTACACCCCGGCTACGGATTCCTGTCCGAGGACGCCACCTTTGCCGCAGCCGTCGTCGATGCGGGCCTCACCTGGATCGGACCGCCACCAGAGGTCGTGCGACGGATGGGCTCGAAGCTCGAGGCGCGCTCGCTGATGGCAGCGGCCGGTGTGCCCGTCCTCCCCGGCCAGGACCTCACCGGGCTCGACGACGACGAGGTCCTCGCAGCGGCCGAGACGGTCGGCTGGCCGGTGCTGGTCAAGGCGTCCGCGGGCGGCGGCGGACGGGGGATGCGTGTCGTGCGCGCCCCCGAAGACCTGCTACAGGCCGCGGCCTCGGCCCGGCGCGAGGCGGCGTCGGCCTTCGGTGACGACACCGTGTTCCTCGAGAGGTACGTCGAGGCACCGCGGCACGTGGAGATCCAGGTGTTCGGCGACACGCACGGGCAGCTCGTCGCGCTGCACGAACGGGAGTGCTCGCTGCAGCGGCGTCACCAGAAGGTCCTCGAGGAGGCCCCGTCGCCCGTTGTCGACCCCGACCTACGACAACGGATGAGCGCGGCCGCCGTCACTGCCGCCACCACGCTCGGCTACGTCGGAGCGGGGACCGTCGAGTTCGTGCTGGCACCGACCGGAGAGTTCTTCTTCCTGGAGGTGAACACCCGGCTGCAGGTCGAGCACCCCGTCACCGAGCTGGTCACCGGACTGGACCTGGTCCGGCTGCAGCTGCTCGTCGCCGACGGCCATCCGCTACCGCCCGAGGCGCTGTCGGCTCCCCTGGTCGGACACGCCATCGAGGTGCGCCTCTACGCCGAGGACCCCGCTCGGGGATTCATCCCGACCGGCGGTCGGGTTCGCCGATTCTCGGTACCACAGCAGGCCGGCGTCCGCGTCGACAGCGGGATCATGGACGGCGACATCGTGTCGCCCAACTACGACCCGATGCTCGCGAAGGTCATCGCCTACGGCGCCAACCGTGACGAGGCCATCCTCCGGCTCCGCCGGGCCCTGCGACACGCAGCCGTCGATGGCATCGTCACCAACCTCCCCCTGCTGTTGGCTGTTCTCGACGAGCCCGATTTCCGCGCAGGCGACCTGGACACGCACTGGTTCGACCGGCACCCGCCGACGGACCTGCTGCAGGCGTCGCGCGATGAGGACGAGCGGGCCATGTGCGCGCTCGCCGCAGCCCTGGCCGCCCAGGCGCAGGCCCGGACCTCGGCCTCGGTGCTGCCCGGGCTGCCGTCCGGCTGGCGCAACAATCCGGCGCAGCTGCTGCGGCGCGACTACGCCGACGACGACGGGACCGTGGAGGTCGGATACCAACTGGGGCGCGCGGCCCGGTTCCAGATTGACGGCGTCGACCGCGACGTCACGGTCCACTCCGCCACGCCGGACGGGGTGGTGCTGGTCGCTGACGGCCTGCGCCGCAGGTTCTCGGTGATCGCCGATGACGGTGAGGTCACCGTCGCCGGCTCACGCGGCTCGGTGACACTGCGCGAACTCCCCCGGTTCCCCACCCACACGGCCGAGCTGGCGCACGGCTCACTGGTCGCCCCGATGCCGGGAACCGTGGTGCGGACTCTGGTCACCGCGGGTGACGCCGTGACGGCGGGTACCTGCCTGGTCGTCCTGGAGGCGATGAAGATGGAGCACCAGGTCGTCGTCCCAGTGGACGGCGTCGTCGTGGAGCTGTCCGTGCAGGCCGGCCAGACGGTGAGCGCAGGCGACCTGCTCGTCGTGGTCCAGGAGCCGGCCGAGGAGGCCGCGGTGTCGGCGAGATGACGCAACACGAGTTCCGCGACCGGATCCGCGTCGAGATCGACGGTGGCGTCGCCCGACTGGTGCTGGCGCGCCCGGACCGTCGCAACGCCCTGGACCTGGACGGCGCGTTCGCACTGCGGGACGCCGCGGAGCTGATCGTGGCGGCGGCGCCACGCGTGGTGCATGTCCGCTCGGACGGCGAGGCCGTCTTCAGCGTCGGCGGCGACCTGGACGCCTTCGCGGCCAGTGACTCCCCCGCCCGCCTCGTCGGTGACATCGCCGGCGGAGTGCACGCCGCGGTGGTGCTGCTGAGGGAGCAACGGGCGCCGATCGTGACCGAGGTGGCTGGGGTCGCGGCGGGCGGTGGCTTCGGTCTCGCGCTGCTCGGCGACATCGTCCTCGCCGGCCCTGGCGCCTGGTTCCGGGCGTCCTACACCGCCGGTGGCCTGTCTCCCGACGTGGGCTTGACCTGGCTGCTGCGGCACCTCGTCGGACGCCCACGGGCCATGGACGTGGTCTTGACCAACCGGCGGATCTCAGCCGACGAGGCCGCGGCGTGGGGCCTGGTCAGCCGTGTGGTCGCGGACGACCTGGCAGGTGCCGCCGCGGCACTCGTGGCCGAGCTGGCGACAGGATCGCGCGGGGCGCTGTCGGCGACCCGCGGCCTCGTCGAAGCGGCGGGCAACCGCTCGCTTGCAGATCAGCTCGCTGCCGAGCAGGCATCCATCTCCGAGCTGGCCGGGACTGTGGACGGCCGGGAGGGGGTCCGGGCCTTCGTCGACAAGCGCGTCCCGCAGTTCCCCTAGGGACACGAGCGGCCGGGCTCAGCCCTCTGCGGCAGCGGCGCAGGAGAGCGCGTCGAGAACCTCCGGTTCGAGCGGCACAGCGCTGTACGGCGTGATCCGGTCCAGGAGGGTTCCCCAGCGCTCGCGCAGGGCGCGTCCGGCCTCCGCCGGCTCGCCGACGACCGCGACCTCGTGCAGCAGCTCGTCGGGGATGACGGCTCCCATGTCCTGCCAGCGTCCCTGCTTGGACAAGGCAGTCAGCTCCGGCTGCAGATCCTCCAGTCCGTGGACGGCGAGCACTCCACGGTATGCCGGGGTGGAGGCATAGAACGCGATCCGCTCGCGGGCAGCGCGCAGTGCCGTGTCCATCTCGTCCTGGTCCCGGCCGACGACGACGAAGGGGGTCCCGCAGAGCTGGAACGGCCGTCCGTCAGCTCCTGCCGCGCGCAGTGCCGGCCAGGTCACGTCGCGCAGGTAGGACCGGGTGGTGAACGCGTGCACGAGCATGCCGTCGGCGACCTCACCGGCGACCTGGGTCATCCGCTCCCCCACGGCGGCCAGCATCACCCGCGGCGGGCCGGCTTCGTGCGCAGGAGGGCTGAAGAACGGCGTCATCAGGGTGTGCCGGTAGAACTCGCCCTCGAAGTCCAGGGGGGCGTCGGTCTGCCAGGACCGCCAGATCGCCTGCAGTGCGAGCACGTACTCACGCATCCGCGCGGCCGGCTGCGACCACGGCATCGAGTACCTGCGCTCGACGTGCGCCTTCACCTGTGTTCCGAGCCCGAGCACGAACCGTCCCCGTGACGCCCCCGCCAGGTCGTAGCCGGCGCTCGCCACCGTCATCGGCGACCTGCCGAGAGCAACGACGACGGCCGTTCCGATCGTCGTGGTGGACGTCGCGTCCACGGCCCGCAGCGCAGTGAGGAAACCATCATGCTTCGTCTCCGGGCACCAGACGCCGGCGCGACCGGACCTCTCGTGCGCCGCCGCCTCCATCGCCGCCTGGGCGAAGTCCCCACGCAGAGCCGCATCGACCTTCATGTCAGCAGCTCGATCGGGATCGGAAGACGCGCTGCGCGGACCTGTTCGGCGAGGCCTTTCGCCTGCGGGTCCGGACGTGTCGAGGAGGCGACGCCCTCACCGAGGAGGCCGACGACGACGAAGTTGAGCGCGCGCAGGTTCGGGAGTACGTGTCGCCGGACTTCGAGGCCGGCAGCTTCCGGGAGCAGCTGCACGAAGCGCTCGACCGTCAGGGCCTGGACCATCCAGGAGTACGACGCGTCCTCCCGCGTCCACAGTCCGATGTTCGCGTTGCCTCCCTTGTCACCCGAGCGGCCGCCGGCGACCTCGCCGAGAGCAGCCTCCGCGACCGGCCCGGTGCCCACCCAGGCAGCGGGCTGGGGAGGAGACGGGACGCTGGCGGGTCCGGGTGCGTGCGCGGTGATGGCGTCGCGGGTCCCGTCGGGAAGCACGACCTCGTGCTCGACCGCCTCAGCAGGGACGAGGGCCGGCCAGTAGACGCCGTACTCGACCGCGTCGGAGGGCGGCGTGGTCGTCCACGCGCCTGCATAGGACGCGAGGAGGAGCTCGACAACGGCCCCGGAGAAGCGTCGGCCGACCTTGTCGTGGTCAGGATCCTTGACGGTGACGCGCAGCTCGTCACCCACCTGACGCAGGTCGACGTCGGCGAACTGCTCCCATCCGCCGAGGATCTCGCCCAGCATCGATATCGCCCGGCGAGCC
>JAWWOJ010000352.1:0-4382 GCA_033851885.1 Frankiales bacterium
GACGGGTGGGGACTGCTCGAGGTCATGACCATGGGTCCGCACCCCCAGTACTTCCAGGCGTGGGACGACGTTGCCTCCTGAGCGCGTGCAGCCACCTGTCGAAAAGGTGGCCCCCGGCCTGTGGTCGGTGCCGACCGTCGTGCCCGACAACCCGATCGGCTGGACGCAGACCTACCTGCTCGAGTCCTCCGACGGGCCGTACCTGGTCGACACCGGGTGGAACCACGACCTCGCCTGGGCCGACCTGACGGCCGGCCTGGTCAGCTGCGGGACGTCGGTCAGCGACATCCGGGGCGTGATCGTCACGCACCACCACCCGGACCACCTCGGGCTGGTGGGTCGGGTCCGCGAGGCGAGCGGGTGCTGGGTCGGCATGCACGACGCCGACACCGATCTCGTGACGCGGCACCGCGCGATCCTGGCCGACGACCCCGACGTCTTCGACAAGGACACCGCCGTCAAGCTCCTCGAGGCGGGTGCCGGCCAGTGCGACGTCGACGAGGTGCAGTCCGCCTCGAAGCTGGTCCACATGCCGAGGCCCGAGCTACCGGACCGCTCGCTCGACACCTCGGTGCTGCAGCTGGGCGACCGGCGCGTGGAGCTGCTGCACACCCCCGGCCACACCCCTGGACATCTGTGCCTGCGCATCGACGGCCGGCTGCTCACCGGCGACCACCTGCTCAAGACCATCAGCTCACATGTCGGCCTCTACGGCTTCGAGAGCGACGAGGGTGACCCGCTCGGCGACTTCTTCGACTCGCTGCGGCTGCTCACCGGCGCCGAGCCCACCGAGGTGCTGCCGGCCCATCGTGGCCGCTTCCACGGGGTCGACGATCGCGTGGCCGAGCTGCTCCAGCACCACGAGGAGCGGCTCGGCGACATCGTGGCGGCGCTCGCGGCCGGCCCCGTCACGCCGTGGGCGCTGTCACGCGCGATGACCTGGAACCGTCCCTGGGACGAG
Source organism: Frankiales bacterium (assembly GCA_033851885.1). Taxonomy (GTDB): domain Bacteria; phylum Actinomycetota; class Actinomycetes; order Mycobacteriales; family SCTD01; genus RYN-111. Next base: position 962 of record JAWWOJ010000352.1, read on the forward strand.
CTTCCCCGGATGATGCTGCGGGCCGCGCTCGCCGAGACGATGGCCCACGTCCGGCACCTCGAGCTGTCCGGCGTCGTCGTGGTCGACCCCGCAACCGCGGGCACCCCGACCCTCCTGCGCCTCGCCTGATCAGCTCAGGCGGACAGCCGCTGGATGATGGTGGCCGGGGCGAGCGAGCCGCCGGCGCACATCGTCACCAGGGCGAACTCCTTGCCTGTCCGCTCGAGCTCGTGCAGCGCCGTCACGATGAGCCGCGAGCCCGTGGAGCCGACGGGGTGGCCGATGGCCAGCGCGCCGCCGTTGACGTTGATCTTGTCCATCGGGATGTCGTGGACGCGCTGCCACGACAGCACGACCGACGCGAACGCCTCGTTGCACTCGAACAGGTCGATGTCGCTGATGGACATGCCGGCCTTCTTGAGGACCTCGCGGGTGGCGTCGACCGGGCCGTCGAGGTGGTAGTAGGGGTCACTGCCCACGTTGACGCGGGCGACGACGCGGGCGCGCGGAGTGATCCCGTCGGCCTCGGCGCGCTCCTTGGTCATCCAGAGGACTGCGGCGGCGCCGTCGGAGATCTGCGAGCTCGTCCCCGCCGTGTGGATGCCGCCCTCGAGGACCGGCTTGAGCTTCGCGAGGCCCTCGCGAGTGGTGTCGCGCAGGCCGCCGTCGCGGTCGACGATCTGGGTGCCGGAGACGTTGCCCTCGGCGTCGAAGGTCGGCGCCTCCATGGCGAAGACCTCGCGGTCGAAGCGGCCCTCGTCCCAGGCCTGCTTCGCGCGGGCCTGCGAGAGGACACCGAGCTCCTCGATGTCATCACGGGTGATGCCCCGGTTCTTGGCGATGCGCTCCGCCGCCTCGAACTGGTTGGGCATGTCGAGGTCCCAGTCGGTGTCGTGCGACTTGCCAGGGCCGTTGATGACGTTGGCCCCGAGACCCACGCGGCTCATCGCCTCGACACCGCACGCCATGCCGACGTCGATGGCGCCCGACAGGATGAGGCCCTCGATCATGTGGTTGGCCTGCATGGCCGAGCCGCACTGGCAGTCGACAGTGGTCGTGCCCGTGGTCCACGGCAGGCCGACGGCCAGCCACGCGTTGCGCGTGATCGACGAGCCCTGCTCACCGGCCTGCGTCACGCAGCCGCCGATGGCCTGGTCGACCGACGCCGGGTCGATCCCTGCCCGCTTGATGACCTCGACCTGCGCCGCCCCGAGGATCTTGGTCGCGTGCAATCCGGCCAGCTGGCCGTTGCGCTTGCCGATGGGGGTGCGCGTGGCACCGACGATGACAGCCTCGCGGACGGGCAGGGTCATGCGGGATCTCCTCATTGAGAGTGCGTGGCACAAATGTAGAACGTGTTCTCATCTCGAACAAGGGACGACGATCGAAAACTAGAACAGGTTCTTGACCGGGGCGGAACGCGCTGGTTACGGTCGCGACATCACTCCCAAGGAGTTCCGTGACAAACAGCGCCGCCCTGATCGCCGAGGCGCGCACCCACCTCGGAGGCCCACCCGGGCCGCTGCGCGTGGGTCGCGACCCCGTCAACCTGCCGATGGTCCACCACTGGTGCCAGGCTCTCGATGACCAGAACCAGGCCTACCTGGACGAGGAGTTCGCCGCCGCGACGCGCGGCCACCTCATCGCGCCGCCGGGGATGCTGCAGACCTGGACGATGGACGCCCCGCGCGGCGCCGACCTGATGAGCTCCAACGACCACGTCAACCGGCTGCTCGACGAAGCCGGCTACACCAGCGTGGTCGCGGTCAACTACGAGCACGAGTACGTCCGCGAGCTGCAGCACGGCGAGCGGATCAGCGTCCGGTCGTCGGCCGAGGACCTGAGCGAGGAGAAGAAGACGGGGCTCGGCCTCGGCTACTTCAGCACCGTCAAGCACGAGTACCTCACCGACGACGGTGAGGTCATCGGCATCGGCCGGATGCGGCTGCTGAAGTTCAAGCCGCCGGCCGCGGCGCCGGAGGTCGGCGCCCGCCCGGCGCCGGCCATCGGCAGGGACAACCAGTTCTTCTGGGACGGCGTCAGGGCCGGCGAGCTCCGCATCGGCAGCTGCAACGCCTGCCAGACCCTGCACCACCCGCCGCAGCCGATCTGCCGCTCCTGCGGCTCGACCGACATGGGCCACACGGTCAGCACGGGCAAGGGCGTGGTCTACAGCCACGTCACGCACCACTACCCGAAGCTGCAGGGCGTCGAGCTGCCGCACACCGTGCTGCTCGTCGAGCTCGAGGAGGGCGTGCGGATGGTCTCCGAGTGGGCTGCCGCGGCGAAGCCTGAGACGACCTATGTCGGCCAGCAGGTCCAGGTCGCGTTCACCCCCGTCCCCGGTGGCGAGCTCCGCCCGACCTTCACGGCGGTGTCATGACCAGCGTCGGCGCCCAGCTGCCCGAGGTCAGGATCGACGCGAGCGTTCGCAACATCGTCGCCACCGCGATCGCCAGCCGTGACTACCAGGACGTGCACCACGACGTGGCGACCGCCCAGGTCAAGGGCAGCAAGACGATCTTCACCAACATCCTCACGAGCAACGGCTACGTCCTGCGCTACGTCACCGACTTCTTCGGCCCGCTGTCGGTCGTCAAGACCTCGAAGCTCCGGCTCGGCGTCCCCAACTACGCGGGTGAGGTCATGACGATGCGCGGGACGGTCACGGGCATCGACGGAACCCTCGTCACACTGGACGTGAAGGGCTCCAACTCCCTCGGTGACCACGTCATCGCGACGGTCACCCTGGAGGTACCCCAGTGAGTCGCTCCTTCGCGCGTCAGGTCGCGATCGCCGGCATCGGAGCGACCGAGTTCTCCAAGGACTCAGGGCGTTCCGAGCTCCAACTCGCGGGCGAGGCGGTCCTGCATGCGGTCAAGGACGCCGGCCTCGAGCCGGCCGACGTCGACGGCCTCACGACCTTCACGATGGAGACCAACTCCGAGATCGAGGTCGCCAAGACCGCCGGGCTCGGGGACCTGACGTTCTTCTCCAAGATCGGGTACGGCGGTGGCGCGGCCTGTGCGACGGTGCAGCAGGCTGCCATTGCCGTCGCGACCGGCGTTGCTGACACCGTGGTCTGCTACCGGGCGTTCAACGAGCGCTCCGGGCACCGCTTCGGGTCCGGAGCGCACCGCGGCGAGCCGACGTCCGAGGGGATCGCGATGGGCTGGGTGTCGAGCTTCGGTCTCATGACCCCGGCCTCCTGGGTGGCGATGTTCGCGCAGCGGTACATGCACGAGTACGGCGCCACGTCGGCCGACTTCGGGCTCGTGTCGGTCGCCGACCGCAAGCACGCGGCGACCCACCCGAAGGCCTGGTTCTACCAGCAGCCGATCACCCTCGAGGACCACCAGAACAGCCGTTGGATCGTCGAGCCGCTGCACCTGCTCGACTGCTGCCAGGAGACGGACGGCGG
>JAWWOJ010000357.1:0-3099 GCA_033851885.1 Frankiales bacterium
AGCTCGCCGCCAAGCGCGCGGACTGCCGGCGCGCGCTCGACCGGCTGATGGCCCGGGCCAAGGACCAGGGCGGCATCCGCAGCGAGGTGACGGCCGCCGACGTGACCGTGCTGTTCAACGGGTTCACCGCGATGCTGAGTGCCGCGGGCGAGACCGACCCGGCCGTCTGGCGCCGGCACGCCGCCCTCGTCGTCGCCGCCACCCGCGCCTGACCTCGCCCCGCTCTTGGCCCCCCTCTTTTCGGGTGACAACAGGGGATCGGCGGGCTGACGCGCCGGCGCGCCGCACGGCGTACCGCCTGTTGATCTTGAAACACCGGGGGCGGGGGCTACTCCCAGCGGAACAGGCGGCTGGCTGTCGCCAGCCCGGCGACGGCCCACAGCGCGAGCGCGAGCAGGTCCCACCCGGCGAAGGCGCCGTGCTGCAGCAGCTGCCGCAGGCCGTCGGACAAGGCTGCCGTGGGCAGCCGTCTGAGCACGTCCTGGGCGCCACCGAGCTCGCTGAGCGGGTAGACGATGCCGCCGACGGACAGCAGCACGAACCAGAGCAGGTTGGCGGCGGCCAGCGTGGTCAGGCCGCGCAGCGTCCCGCCGAGCAGCAGGCCGAGCCCGGAGAAGGCAGCCGTCCCGAGGGCGATGAACGCGATCACGCCGAGCACGTTGCCGTGCGGGTGCCAGCCGAGCAGGAGTCCGACCAGGCAGATGAGCGTGACCTGCAGGACCTCCACGAGCAGGACGGCGGAGGTCTTGGCGAGCAGGAGGACCGACCGCGGCAGCGGCGTGGCGCCGAGGCGCTTCAGGACGCCGTACTGCCGCTCGAACCCGGTGCCGATCGCCTGACCGGTGAAGGCGGCGGACATGACGGCGAGCGCCAGCACGCCCGGCACGAAGAAGTCGACCCGGCGGCCGGTGACGTTGATGATCGGCACCGTGGACAGGATCACGAGCAAGCCGAGCGGGATGACGAGCGTGAGGAGCACCTGCTCGCCGTTGCGGAGCAGCAAGGTGAGCTCGGTGCGGGTCTGCGCGCGCAGCATCTGGGCCCGGCGCGCGGGCTGACCTCGCGGCACCAGCGAGGGCCAGACGGTCATGTCCGCAGCTCGCGACCGGTGAGGTCGAGGAACACGTCCTCCAAGGTGCGGCGGGTCTGCAGTCCCTGGGGCAGCACGCCGCGGGTCGCGCACCATGCGGTCACTCCGGCGAGCAGGGTGGGTCCTTCCGGGCCCTCGACCAGGTAGGTGCCGGCCGGCGACTCCTTGCCGACGCAGTCCGGTCCGAGCGACCGCAGCAGGTCGTCGACGTCGAGGTCGGCCGGCCCGGTGAACCGCACGAACGCCTGGGCCGAGGAGGTGAGCTCGGGGACGGTGCCGTGCGCGACCACCCGGCCGTGGTCGACCACGTACACGTCATCGGCCAGGTGCTCGGCCTCGTCCATGAGGTGCGTCGTGAGCAGGACCGACACCCCATCGGCGCGCAGCGCCTCCACCAGGTCCCAGGTGGCCCGCCGGGCCTGCGGGTCCAGGCCCGCTGTGGGCTCGTCGAGGAAGACGAGCTCGGGGCGGCCGACGACGGCCATCGCGAGCGACAGCCGCTGCTGCTGCCCCCCGGACAGCCGCCGGTAGGGCGTCCGGGCCACCTCGTCGAGGCCGAGCAGCGAGAGCAGCTCCGCGGGGTCGTGGGGATGGGCATAGAACCGGCTGAACAGGGTCAGGAGCTCGACCGCGCGCAGGCTCGGGTAGCCGCCGCCGCCCTGCGGCATGACGCCGACCCGGTGGCGCACCGCGGCGGGGGACCCGCCCAGCACCCGGACGGTGCCGGCATCGGGGGTGCGAAAGCCCTCGCAGACCTCGACGGTCGTCGTCTTCCCGGCTCCGTTGGGTCCCAGCAACGCGGTGACCGAGCCGGCCCGCACGGACAGGCTCAGGCCGTCGACAGCGGTGCGATCGCCGTACCGCTTGACGAGGTCGACGACCTCCAGCGCGGTGTCCAGGGCGGCGGCGGTCACCCGGGTAAGACTAGTGAGCAGGCCAGGTAAGGGTGACCTGCGTGGTGGTGGTCACCGGGCCACGGTTCGACCTGAGGCAGGATTTTCGACACACTGGTGTTGTGAAAAGCGTGGGCGACAGCAGCGGGACGCGTGAACGCGTCCTCAGCCTGCTCCTGGAGTTCGGCACAGCCACCGCCGCCACGCTCAGCGCGCGCCTTGAGGTCACCCCGGCCGGCATCCGTCGGCACCTCGACGCGCTGGTCGCCGAGGGCGTCGTGGCGACCTGTGAGCCGCGCCGCCGGGTGGTCGCCCGCGGCCGCCCCGCCAAGCTCTACGCCTTGTCCGACGCGGGTCACGCCGCCGCCCCCAACACCTACGACGACCTGGCCGTCAGCGCGCTGCGCTTCATGACTCCCGAGCAGGTCGAGGCCTTTGCCGAGGCCCGTGGTCGGGAACTCGAGCAGCGGTACGCCGGGACGGCCGGCCCCGTCGAGTTGGCCGAGGCCCTGAGCGCCGACGGCTACGCCGCCTCGGTCAGCGACCAGGGGCTCGGCGTGCAGTTGTGCCAGCACCACTGCCCCGTCCAGCACGTGGCAGCGGAGTTCCCGCAGCTGTGCGACGCCGAGACGGCCGCTCTCGGGCGGGTCCTCGACGTGCACGTCCAGAGACTCGCGACCATCGCCCATGGCGACGGCGTGTGCACGACACACATCCCACGGAAGGTCGACGCATGACCACGGACCAGACGCTCGAGGGTCTCGGCAACTACAAGTTCGGATGGGCCGACTCCGACGCCGCAGGCTCGATCGCGAAGCGCGGCATCAACGCCGAGGTCGTCGCGAACATCTCCGCTCTCAAGAGCGAGCCGAAGTGGATGCTCGACATGCGCCTGAAGGGCCTGAAGCTCTTCGAGAAGAAGCCGATGCCCACGTGGGGCTCCGACCTCGACGGCATCGACTTCGACAACATCAAGTACTTCGTGCGGTCCACGGAGAAGCAGGCCGCCACGTGGGACGACCTGCCCGCGGACATCAAGAACACCTACGACAAGCTCGGCATCCCGGAGGCCGAGAAGCAGCGCCTCGTCTCCGGTGTCGCGGCGCAGTACGAGTC
>JAWWOJ010000361.1:0-3294 GCA_033851885.1 Frankiales bacterium
GGGCCCGGTACGTTCCCGTGCACGCACTCCCCGCAGTGAACATCGCGCTCCCGGGGTACAGGCCTTCGTATCGGTTGAGGAGCTCGATGCTGAACGGGTCGTCGACGGCGCGGTAGTAGTCGAGACACCCGTACAGCCCTTCGACGTGATCGGCCGGGACCAGATTCAGGAAGTTCTCGTCGAAGTAGGTGCACACAATGTGGCCGCCCCGAGCCGTGAAGCCGGCGCTGTGCAGTTGCTCGAGGAACGGCGTGAGGCCCGGAGGGACGATCGTGTTGAACACGATCTCGGCGCCCGTCGACATGATGTCATCGACGATCCGCTCATAGTCGGTGTGATCAAGCGGGAAGTACTCCTCCCCGACAATTTCTCCGCCCTCCGCGCTGACGACCTCACGCACCTTCTTGTTCAACGTGTGGGGCCAGATGTAGTCGGCCGATGGCAGGTAGATCTTCTTCGCCCCGGTCTCCTGCATCAGCCAGGGGAAGAACGGCTCGATCTGCTGCGCAGGCACCGGACCAGTGCAGAAGATCAGGGGGTGACACTCCTGGCCTTCGTACTGTTCCGGGTAGATATACAGCGTCTCGGCCTGATCGACCACCGGTCCCTTGATCGCTTGTCGTGTGGAGCTGTAGATACCGCCCACGACGACGTCGACGGCCGCCCGCTCCACGAGCTTCGTGGCGACGGCTTCCGCCACGACGTCGTCGGTGGCGCTGTCCTCAACGAACAACTCGACGGGACGACCGAGCACACCGCCACGCTCGTTGATGTCGTCGATCACCATCTTGGCCACGTTGACGTTGGCAATGCCCATGAAAGAAAGGGCGCCGGTTTGATCAGTGATGATGCCGACCCGAGCGGGTCGGTTGAGTGAGGTAGTCATCGTGGGGGCCTCACGCCTCGTAGGAGCCGAGCAGCAGCGCGGCCTCGGGCTTGCCCAGGTGTCCGGCCTCCTTGAGGATCGGCGGCACTTCTGGGTCGGAGACGAACTGCGCCCACCCGTCCGCATCCCAGTCGAACAGGGCCCAGACCCGGTTTTCCTCGGTCGGGTCGCGGAACACGGTCGAACCCTTCGAACCATGGAGGGCGCGCTTGTCGGCGCCCTTCGTGCCGAACACTTCCAGGAATCGGTCGACGTTCTCGACGGTCGTCGTTGCCAGGATCATGACTGCTCCCTTTCACAATGGATCTCTGCGGATCCCGCTTGTCACCAACCGATCGGCTGGCGTAGGAGTCATTGTCCGGATTGGCCGCGAGCGCGGCATCGGTAGACCTACCTATTTGTCGACGACGTCGTGCTTGACGGCCCAGCGCGTTACCTCGGCGCGGTTGGAGACCCCGAGTTTGGTATAGATGTGCTGGATGTGGTGCTCGGCAGTCCGTGATGAGATGAACAACTGCGTCGCGATCTCACTGGCGCTTCGGCCGTCGGCGACGAGACGGAGCACTTCGATCTCGCGCCGGCTCAAGCCCCCGGGCCGGGCCGGACGCGCCCGCGGTTTCGGGTCGCGGCGGGCAGCGTCAATCTGCTGGCCGGCGTAGACGGCCGCATCGTTGAGGTCGAGGGCCGCGCCCGCCGACATCAACTCCGCGGTTCGCTGCTCGCCCAAGGCGCGGCTGACACGATCTCCCAAGGGGCCGAGCTCAGGAACGTGGTGGAAGCTCGAAGGCTCACGAGACAGCGCGCCGAGGAGCATCGCCGCGGGCGGAAGCCGCCCGAGCCGTTCGAACAACGCAGGCACGCTGGCCAGCGTGATGATCAACTGGGGCACGTTGCCGGCGCGCTGGAACGCGGCGATGGCCTCAGCGAACAGCAGCAGAGCGGCGTCCGGCTCACCGTCGGAGGTGTGCAAGCGAGCCGCGTCGCGTGCGAGGAAGCCTTCAAAGAACTGGACGCGATGCTCTCGTATGAAGGCAATACCTTCGTCCCAGGCCGCGAAGGCGCGGCGCACATCGGCTTTGGAGAACGCCATCCCGGCGATCCAGAGCGCATAGGAGATCCAGTACGGGTTGCCGAGCGACCTGGCCGCGGCGACCGCTTCGGCGGTGAGCCCGAGGGCCTCCTCGATCCGGCCGCACGACTGGAGGCCGTCGACGTAGGAGGCCAAGCCGTAGCCCCGATCGCTACCGTATCTATGGGCCACGGCGCCGGTGAGCTCGACATAGCGATCGAGGTCGCCGCAGTACACGTGGCCCAATGCCTCGACGAACGAGGCGTAGCCGGGCTCACACCCGTCGTAGCGGGAGTCGACTTCCAGCTCGGTTGCCCGATGGGCGTTGGCGCGCGCCGACTCAGCCCTTCCTGCAAAGCACGCGTAACCAGCCGCCGTATACAAGCGGGGAAGGCGGCGGACGTCCTTTGCCCGTGCGGGCTCGAGCAGGTCCTCTGCCCAGCCAAGGGTTTCGAACAACTGCACGGAGAAGCCCATGAGCGCAGCATGGGCCACGATGTCGGTCGCCACTTCGAGCTCGCCTCGCCGTGCGCTCCACTGATAACCGGAACGCAGGTTGCTCAGCTCCGTCTCCACCCAATCGACGGCGTCGCGCCACCCGGGCCCGTTCCAATGCTCCCACCGGGCCGCAGACTCATGGGAAAAGTACTCGGCGTGCCGGTCACGCGTCCGCTCGAGCAGGCCTGTTTCCCCCAACCGGTCTTCCGCGAACTGGCGGATGGTCTCGAAGACGCTGTAGCGGGTGCGGGTGGCGGTGAAGTCGGCGACCAGGAGCGACTTTCGTACCAACGAGTCGAGATGCCGGAGTACGTCCACGTCGTCGGCCCCGTCGACCACGGCGCAGATGCTCGTCAGGTCGAAGCCGCCGGCGAAGACCGACGTCAGCCGGAGCAGCTCGCGCTCGTCGTCGGTCAACAGGTCGTAGGACCATTCCACCGCATGCCGGAGCGTGAGCTGTCGTTCCGGTACCGGTCCGGATCCACTCAATAGACGGAATCGTTCGGCCAGTCGGTCCCTGACCTCGACCGCGCTCATCGCCGCCATTCGGGCGGCAGCCAGTTCGATGCCGAGCGGGAGCCCGTCAAGGGTCTCGCAGATCTCGGTCACCGCGGTCCCGGTAGTAGGTTCCGAGAGTCCGAAGTTGGGCCGCACGGCTCTGGCTCGATCGACGAACAGCGTGACGGCGTCGGAGGTCACGCCTCCCTTCAGGGCCAGCGGTGCCACCGTGAGCACCGTCTCCCCACCGACAGCGAGGGTCTCGCGCGACGTTGCCAGGATCTTCACTCTTCCAGATCGACCGAGGATCGTCTCGATGGCCGAGCTCGCCGCGACCAGGACG
>JAWWOJ010000378.1:0-2570 GCA_033851885.1 Frankiales bacterium
GAGGTCCTCCACCAGGCCGGGATCGAGCCCGACCACCCGTCGCTGTGGGAGACCGGATGAGGGTGGCCGGCTTCTCGCTCGCCCTCCCGGCCGGGTGGCAGGCGGCAGCACGGCGGCAGGACGTCGGCGGCACCCTGGTGGTGCACGCCGCCACCATCGCGCTGCCGCGCGCTCGCGGCGACTTCGGGTCCGACGTGGCGCCCCTGCTCGGCACGGACGACGTGTTCTGCAGCCTGTTCGAGTACGACCGCTCCTCGACGGAGACCGTGTTGTTCTCGGCCCGCGGTCTGCCGGTCGTACGCCCGTCGGACTTCACGCTCGGCGCCCTGCAGCGGTCACGGCCGGGCCAGAGCGGCGCCCAGTTCTTCTTCACCGAGGCTGGTCGGGCCTTCTGCCTGTTCGCGATCCTGGGCAGCCACAGTCGCCGGGTTCCTGGCGCCGCGAAGGTCAACGGCTTGGTGCGTGGAATGGCGATCTCGTGACGGCGCTCGACGACCTGATGGCGCGGCCCACCATCACGCAGCGCATCGCCGGCGGGGTCTCCTGCTGGCTCGCGAAGCACACCACCCGCCGCGGCTTCCTCGTGCGCAGCGCCGTCGTCGGCAGCGCGCTCGCCGTCGACACGACCGGCTTCGTGCTCCGGCCCCAGTCGGCCTACGCGTCGGTGTGCGGGCCGGGTTCGTCCTGCGGCAGCGGGTGGACCGTGTTCTGCGCGACCATCTACCACGGCGTCAACACCTGCCCACCCGGCTCGATCGCGGCCGGCTGGTGGAAGGCCGACGGCGCCTCGCTCTGCGGTGGCCGGGCCCGCTACATCATCGACTGCAACGCCACCTGCAGCCGCTGCTCGACCGCGGGTCGCGCCGGCATCTGCTCGTCGAGATGCTGGTCGTGCGGATGCCACTGTGGGCCCGGTGGTCAGTGCGACCAGCGCAAGGTCTGCTGCAACGGCTTCCGTTACGGCCAGTGCAACCAGCAGGTCCGTCAGGTCGGCGCCGTCATGTGCCGCGTCGTGTCGTGCGTGCCGCCGTGGACCTACGAGAACTGCACCAAGGCGAGTGCGACTGACAACGCGACCCGCGAGCACAGCTCCCCTGCTGTGCCGGGCGCCTGGAGCAACATCAAGGCGCGCTACTGGCAGCTGGGTGAGAGCGCCAGCGTGCTCGGCCCGTCGGTGTTCGCCGAGTTCGAGGTCCCCGGTGGCCGCGCGCAGCGCTACCTGCACGGCCGGATCTCCTACAAGGCGGCGATCGGACCACGCTTCACCGTCGGACCCATCGGCCACCGGTACGCCGAGATCGGCAACGAGGCCGGCGTGCTCGGGTTCCCGCTGCAGGACCCGGTCGTCATCGCCGATGCTCGTGCCTCGCGGTTCGAGCAGGGCCGGATCTCCTGGCACCCGGCCCTCGGTGCGTTCGAGACCGTCGGACCCATCGCCACGACCTACCAGTCCACCGGCAGCGAGCTCGGCACGCTGAAGTTCCCGACCGCCTCGCCCCGCAGCGCCCCGGACGGCACGGGGCGCTTCAGCACGTTCCAGCTCGGACGGATCTCCTGGCACCCGAGCACCGGCGCCTTCTGGATCGGCAGGGAGATCGCCGCCCGCTACGTCGCGCTCGGCGCCGAGGGTGGGCGGCTCGGCTACCCGGTGCGCAACGAGCTGCAGCTGGCCGATGCCCGAACCGCAGGCTTCCAGGGCGGCCGGATCATCGCGGCCGGGGGCACCGTGCTCGAGGTCTACGACGTCCTGGACGGGGCATACGCCCGCGCGGGTGGCGAGCCGGGGGTCCTCGGCCTACCCCTCGAGGCCGAGCAGCCACTGAGCGGTGGCCGCTACCAACGGTTCGCGACGGGACGCATCAGCGCCACCGCGGGCGCGGCGTTCTGGACCCGCGGACCGATCACCGACCGGTACGTCGAGCTGGGTGCCGAGCTCGGCACCCTCGGGTTCCCGACGACGGACGAGTACGCCAGCTCTCCCGGCGTACGCAGGAACGACTTCGAGCACGGCTCGATCAGCTACGACGAGTCGAGCGGGACCACGACCGTCTCTGGCTAGGCCGTGACGGGGTCGGCGGTCAGGTGCTTGGCGAGCCATGGGCCGAGCTCGCTCGCCGGCAGCGCACGGGACAACCACCAGCCCTGCGCCCGGTCGCATCCCATCGCCGACAGCCGCTGCCAGGTCGCGTGGTCCTCGACGCCCTCCGCCACGACCCGCATACCGAGGCCGCGGGCCAGGTCGATGACCGAGCAGACGATGGCGTGGTCCCGGGGGTCCTGAACCATGCGGCCGACGAAGCTCCGGTCGACCTTGATCTCGGAGACGGGTAGCTGGCGCAGCTGCATCAGCGACGACCAGCCGGTGCCGAAGTCGTCCAGGCTCAGCGAGACGCCGAGCGCATCCAGACGCCTCATGGTCAACCGGGCGCGGGCGCTGTCGGAGAACAGCGAGCCCTCGGTGACCTCCAACTGCAAGGAGCCGGCGGGGACGCCATACCGGGCCAGGCCGTGCGCCACGACGTCGACGAGCTGGTCGCCGTACAGGTCCTTGACGGTGACGTTGACGGCGA
>JAWWOJ010000421.1:0-3765 GCA_033851885.1 Frankiales bacterium
CACATGGCGCGCCTCTGGATCGACTCCGCGGCCGCGTCGTTCCGGCCGGTCGCCGACGGCGAGATCATCCTCGAGTACGAAGCAGAGCTCGGCATCGTGACCTGCGAGATGTGGTCCGCGGGCCGGCGGGTCTTCGGCCTCGACGACTGGGTCGGCTAGCTCAGCTCGCTGGTCGCTGCCGGGCGGTCCGTCCCGGCCCACTGCGACCACGACCCGGCATAGAGCCGGCCGGGCGGCAGGCTCAGGTACTCGGCGACCAGCAGGGCGTGGCACGCGGTCACGCCTGACCCGCAATAGGACACCCAGCCCTGCTCGAGCGGCGCGTATCGCTCCCTGAGCCGGGCCACCGGCAGCAGCACACCCCGGTCGTCCGAGCTCTCACGCACCGGCACGTTGAGCGCCCCCGGGATGTGGCCTGGCCGGGCGTCGACAGGCTCCACCTCTCCGCGGTAGCGCTCGGCCGGACGTGCGTCGACCAGCTGCAGCCCCTCGAGGTCGATGAGGTCGAGGAGCAGCTCGGACGGCCAGGGCACGGCGGTGAAGTCGGCCCTGGGCCGTCGTACCTCGGCTTGCTCGCGATCGCCCCGCCAGCTCGTGATGCCACCGTCGAGCACTGCTGCCCGATGTCCTGTGATGCGCAGCATCCAGACGAGGCGGGCCGCCATGACGCCGCTGTCGTCGTCGTAGGCGATCACCGTGTCGCCGTCGCCGATACCGGCCTGCCGCATGCCCTCGGCGAACACCTCGGGGTCGGGCATGGGGTGCCGGCCGTCGGCGAGGGTCGGCGGTCCGGCGAGAAAGCGGTTGAGATCGACGAAGACGGCACCGGGCAAGTGGGCGGCGAGATAGGCCTCGTGCTCGTCGCGCTCATCGAGATAGGAGCGCACGTCGGCCAACACGGCCTCGGGGTGGTCGGCGATCCAGGACGCGTCGACGAAGGGCGAGAGCACGCCCTCAGTCTCCGCCAACGGCTGCGGTGCCGTTTCGTGAGGGTCAGAATCTCCTCGTATGCGGTCTGGAAATCGCGGATCCGTACCCGACCTGGCGGCCAGCCGCGTACGTTCGGTGTTGTCGGGCAACGGGCGCCTCACGTGAGGCCCGGGCGAATCGAGGTGGGCGTGTCGCAGCCCTGCGCCGCGTGCCACGCGGCAAACCCCCCGACGGCCAAGTTCTGCCAGGAGTGCGGGACTGCCCTGGCCCGGGCCTGTCCCGCCTGCGGCCATCCGGCCTCGGGCGGCAAGTTCTGCGGCGAGTGCGGCGCCGCGCTGGGGGCGGCCGCCGTCTCGGTTGCTGCGCCCGTGGCGAGGCCCGACCCCGTCTCGGAGCGGCGTACGACCTCGGTGCTGTTCGGCGACCTGGTGTCGTTCACGACGCTCGCCGAGCAGCGCGACCCTGAGCAGGTCAGAGAGCTGCTCAGCTCCTACTTCGCGGTGGCCAGGACGGTGGTGGGGCGCTACGGCGGGACGCTCGAGAAGTTCATCGGGGACGCCGTGATGGCCGTGTGGGGCGTGCCCGTCGCGCACGAGGACGACGCCGAGCGCGCCGTACGAGCCGGGAGGGATCTCGCCGCCGAGGTCGCCGCCCTCGGGGTCTCCGTCGGCGCGCCTGGGCTCGCCATGCGCGTCGGCGTGGTCACCGGGTCGGTGGCCGTGACGCTGGGCGCCATCAACGAGGGCATGGTGGCGGGTGACGCGGTGAATACCGCGGCACGCGTGCAGTCGGCTGCCGAGCCCGGCACCGTCTGGGTCGACGGGGAGACCCGGGGGCTGACGGCCGCCGCCGTCGCGTTCAGCGATATGGGCGATCACGTCCTGAAGGGGAAGGCCGAGCCGGTCCGCCTGTTCCGGGCCGATGCGGTCGTCGCGGCCCGGGGCGGCGCCCAGCGCGTCGACGGCCTCGAGGCGCCGATGACCGGCCGCGACGCGGCGATGCGGCAGGTCAAGGAGCTGTTCCACACCACCGAGCAGGACGGGCGCGCCCGGCTCGTCGTCGTCAAGGGCGTCGCGGGCATCGGCAAGAGCCGACTGGGCTGGGAGTTCGAGAAGTACATCGACGGGCTGACCACCAATGTCAGGTGGCACCGCGGACGCAGCCTTTCCTACGGCGACGGCGTCGGGTTCTGGGGCTTTGCCGAGATGGTGCGGTCCCGGCTGGGTCTCCTGGAGAGCGACGACCGGGACGAGGTCGAGGCGAAGGTCCGGGAGGGGGTCCTGCACGCGGCCACCACCCCCGAGGAAGCCGCCTGGCTGACGCCCCGCGTGAGCGCGCTGCTGACCGGAGGCGACCGGGTCGTGGCCTTCGAGCGCACCGACCTCTTCGCGGCCTGGACGACGTTCCTCGAACGCGTCGGCGAGGACAAGCCTGTGGTGCTGCTGTTCGAGGACACCCAGCATGCCGACGCGGCCCTGCTGGACCTGATCGAGCACCTGCTCGAGGCGAGCCGCGCGCGGTTGTTCGTCCTGCTGCTCACCCGGCCGGAGCTCCTCGACGGCCGCCCGTCGCTCGTCGTCAGCCGTCGCGCGGCGGTGATCGAGCTCGAGCCCCTCGACGACGTGGCCATGACGGCCCTCGTCGGTGCGCTGGTCGACGACCTGCCGGTCAGGGCGCGCAGCGCGCTGGTCGCCCGCGCCGAGGGCGTACCGCTGTATGCCGTCGAGACGGTGCGGTCCCTCATCGACAGGGATGCCGTCCAGGCGCGGGAGGGACGCTACGTCTACGTCGACGCGGACGGCAGCAAGGTCGACCTCGACCAGCTGGCCGCCCCGACGAGCCTGCAGACCCTCATTGCCGCTCGGCTCGACGCGCTGTCGCCCTTGGAGCGCCGCGCGGTGCAGGACGCGAGCGTGCTCGGCCTGTCCTTCCGCGAGGAAGGCCTGACAGCCCTGTGCGACCTCAGCAGGCACGACCTCGACAACGCGCTCGACGGGCTGGTCCGCAAGGGTGTCGTCGAGACCCAGGTCGACCCCCGCTCGCCGGAGCTCGGCAGCTACCGCTTCCTGCAGGCGCTGGTGCGGGAGGTCGCCTACAGCACCCTGTCCCGCAAGGACCGCAGGAGCCGTCACCTGGCGGCAGCGGCCCACCTGGAGGCCCTGGGCCAGGAGCTCGCCGAGGGCTGGGCCGGCATCATCGCCCAGCACCTGCTGGACGCGCTGGACGTGAGCGCCGACGACGACCCTGAGCGGGCGGCGCTGTCCGGACGGGCCCGTGCCCTGTTGCGGTCGGCGGCTGCTCGGGCGGACGGTCTGGGATCCCCGGCGGAGGCACTGCGCTGCTACCTCGCTGTCCTGGACCTGGACCCCACGTCCGAGGAACTTGCGGAGGTGCAGGCCGCGGCCGCGGAGGCCGCGGTGAAGTCGGGCGAGCTGGTGCTCGGTGAGCAGCTCGCCGCCACGGGGATCGTCGGCCTCCGGCAGCTCGGCAGGGATGTCGAGGCGGCCGTGACGCTGGCGCTGCAGGGACGCGCGCTCGTGACCATGGGCCGGCCGTTGGAGGCACTCGACCTGCTGCAGCCCGAGGTCGAACGGCTCCGCGGCCGCAAGGAGGCAGAGCTCGCGATGCTCAAGGTCGTCGGTGGGCTGTCGAGCTGTTACCGGATCACGGGACAGTCCGAGCAGCACCAGCGGTCGGTGCTCGAGGGGATCCGGCTGGCGGAGCGCATCGGCGACCCCGCGGAGCTCGTGAAGGCGCTCGGCGGTGTCGGGATCATGCTGCTCGACGCCGGGTGTGCCACAGCCTCCCGGGCCCTGCTCGAGCGCGGTGCGGAGA
>JAWWOJ010000539.1:0-10234 GCA_033851885.1 Frankiales bacterium
CGCTACTTCAGGTCGGACAGGCTCTTACCGACGCTGGCCAGCGTCGCCGGGGTCCCGTAGTTCCCGGACAGGCGGACGATGTTGGCCGGCGAGCAGTTGAACGGCCCGTTCGTGGCGCCGAAGTCGCTCACCGCCTGCAGGTGGTCGCCGGTTGACACCTCGAGGCCGTAGCACGGGCTGGACGTGCTCTTGCCGGGGTTGGCGGGACCATGCAGGCCCCCCGCGTCCCAGCTGGTGACGGCGAGTGCCTTCTGCACGAGGCACGCTCGGGTGAGGTCGGCGCCGCACTCCGAGGCGCTGTGTGCGAACAGCAGCCAGGCGCCGAAGGACAGGGCGCCCAGCGACGACCTGGGATCCACGGAGCTGTCGTAGTGCTTGAACAGGTCCAGGTACTTCGTCATCGCGGGCGCCGTCGACGTGAACGGCAGGGTGCCACCGGCCTCATAGGTGTTCTTGACGGCACCTGGTGCGAGCGCGAGCCACTTGTCGTCGTAGCCGGCGACCGTGCCGAGGATGGCGTCGGGGTAGTAGTTGATCTGCTTCATGGCCTGCTCCAGCGGGGCCAGCTGCTCGAGCCCACCGAGCCACCCGAGGACCTTCACGCCTTTGCTCTTCATGGCCTGTGCGAACGGCAGGTAGCTGCTCTCACCCGAGGAGTTGTACTGCTGGTCGTAGACGATCTTGTAGCCGAGCTTCTTGACCGCCTCGGCGTTCTGGTCGTGGATCGTGGCGAAGTTCGAGATGTTGGCGGTCAGGAAGCCCATGGCGTTTTGCGAGCCGGGGTACTTCTTCTTGAAATAGTCGTAGACGCCGAGCACCGCCGAGTTGGACTCGGACGGGTTCGTCTGGAACGTCAGGTCGGCACCTCGTACGGTCGCGTCCACCGCTGCGCCCGGAAAGTCCGGGAGCAGGCACTTGAGGCGGTCCTTGATGACCTGGCCGTCCTGCACGGCGAAGCCGCCGGCGAGGACGAAGTCGGCGGCGCACGCCTGAGTCATCACCTTCTTCACGTTCAGGACGGCCGCGTCCCGCTTGACGATCTTGATCTTGCGGCCGTTGATGCCGCCGTTGTCGTTGCACCACTTCGAGAACACGTCGGCCACGTCGTTGAGCTCGTGGTTGAGGCCGGGCTGGCCGGGGAAGCCGACGTCGCTGATGACACCGACCTGGATGCTGTCGGCGGTGAGGCCCTGCGCGGTGGTCGTGCCCTTCGTGCCGCTGCCGGGTCCGCACACCGACTTCAGGGAGCCGAAGTCGGCGTTCGGCGCTTGCCCGCCTGCACTCGGGGTGCCTGAGACCTGGGGCGCCACCTCCTTCACGTTGCTGCGGCTGCAGGCAGTGAGCGCGAGCGCCGGCAGGACGGCGAGCACGACGGCCCGCCGGCGCAGGATCGAGGGATGCACAGAGATCTCCTGGTCTCGCCGGGAACGGCGCGTGAGGTGGAGTGGGACGAGCACTAGGCGTCCACGGAGGGAGCAGCCAGTGCGGCACGGGGGCGGGGGCGTTCGAGCCGGTCGTGCTGCCCGGTGCGTGCTTGCGGCAGGACGATGGTGCGGCGATGTGTCGGCAGGGAGCGCACTCTCCAGCGCAGTCGGGCGACGTCACGCAGCATCTGGTAGCCGTCGCGCAGGGGTGCGACGCGGCTGTCGCCGACGTGGCCCCACTCGACAGGGACGACCCGCACGTCGCAGCTGAGCAGTCGGGCTCGGAGCAGGATCTCGACGTCGAAGGCGAAGCGACGCGTCTGCAGATCGCAGAACAGCTCGAGGGCGATGTCGCGCCGGAACGCCTTCAGCCCGCACTGGGTGTCCGGCAGGTCGAGCAGGCCCAGCGCCCGTACTGCCCGGTTGAACGCTTTGCCCGCCCGCTCGCGGGGCTGCGGCTGGTGGGTGGTGATCAGCGAGGCGTCGTGGCCGCGGGACGCCACGACGACGTCCGCGCCGAGGTCGATCTCGTCGAGGCATCGCACGATCTCATCGGTCGGTGCGGACAGGTCGACGTCGGTGAAGCAGACCGCATCGCCGCGAGCGCGCAGCACTCCCTGGCGCACCGCTTCTCCCTTGCCGCAGTTCCGGCCGAGCAGCACCACCTCGGCCTGGAGGGTCGATCGCCTGAGGGCCTCGTGGAGCACGGCAACGGTCGCATCGTCACTGCCGTCGTCCACGAAGATCAGCTGGACGTCCGAGTCCGACAGCGCGCACGCTGCGAGCTCTTCGACACATCGCGCGATGCGGCTGGCCTCGCGGTGCATCGGGATGACGACGGTGCGACGGCAGCGCTGGTCAGGGAGCATCGCAAGCACCTGTCGTCGAGTCGGTGGGCGGGCGCACGGTGCGGCGGCGGTCAGCGGGTGGGCTCGTGGTCGGTGACCGGATCGGCCATGGACCGGGGCCGCGGGGCACTCCTCAGCGGTCCGCTGTCAGGGAGCACGATCGAGGCGGCGCTGCCGGTGCGCCTGCCCAGGACCATGCCGAGCGCGAGGGCCAGCACACCCAGGATGAGCTCGACGATCGGCCCGAGCGATCCCACCAGCGCGAGAGTGCGCCTGGCGTCCTTGGCGTAGGAGACCCGGTTCGCGATCGTCTTGTCGTTGTAGCGGAAGGTCGCGTCGAACAGGGTGAAGACGTCCTTGGAGCTGCCCGGCTGCCGCAGCGTCTGCTGCTCGCGCTCTTGGCCGAGCACGATGGCTCCGGTGCGAGGTTCCACCCAGACCGTGCGGACGTCGGCGTAGTACCGGTCCAGTGTGAACAGGTCGAGCGGGTGTGTCTGGTTGCCGACGAAGACGCCTGGCACCGGCAGCGTGCCCGTCTTCGTGGCCGGCACCTGCTGTTCGAACCGGTAGGTCACCAGGCCCTTGACCTTCTCGGTGGCCTTGTACGTCATCGGGTAGGCCTGCTCCACGACAGTGTCGTAGTAGTCGTAGGTCTTGGTCTTGCTCACGTCGAACGGGAACCTGTACTCGATTCCGTTGTGCCGGACGGGCTTGCCGTCGACGGCTTCGCCGTAGCCGTTCACCGCGCGAGAAGTCTTCCGATCGAACGCGACCCGATCGGTGGTCGCCCTGACCAGCGGGGTCGCCTCGTCGGGGTTCTCGATGCGCAGGAAGCTGTCCCAGACGGCGACGTCGCCGGAGGACGCCTTCACGTCGCCCCGGATCGTGCGGGTCGCCGTCAGCGTGGCCTGTGTCTTGACGGTGCCGGACGCCGCGTCGAAGTACTGGGCGTTCTGGGCCACCGCGACGGTCGTGGCGTACTCGTCGATCGGAGCGCGTTCCACGCGGGGCAGCAGAATCAGCCGTGACGCCACGGCCAGCACGATGAGGAAGGCCGCGAGCCCGACGAGGGCGCGGTGGGCGGTTCGACGCATCTGCGACTCCCTGCGGTTGAGGACGTGTCGCAGAACCGTATACAGAATCCAGGATCCAATGTGCGGTTACGGCAAGATTAATTACTCGGGGCTGCGACAAAGCAGGGCAACCGTGGCAACGGTGGCCGCCTGAAGCAGCGGGCCTGTCGCCGCACCTGAGGTGCCTGCACCGCTGATGAGCGCCAAGACGGTCCCGGACGCAGCGAAGGGCAGCGGCACGGCCCACCACGGTGTTCGCCGCCGAACGAGCCAAGCCAGCAGTCCGATGACCGCGCCGACAGCGCCGGCGAGCAGACCTGCGGCGAGCACTGGTGACAGCGCCAGGCCACCGGGTCGCGCCAGCTCAAGGGGCGCGTGGCCGGCGCGGCCGGTGGTGATGACGGCAGCGGCGCCGACCAGGACAACGGCGATCAGACCCGCAAGCAGGCCTCTCCGAAAGGTCGTGTCAGGGCTGTAGTGCAAGGTGACGGTGCCCGATGCCCCGGCCGGGACCAGCCATCCCTGTTGCCATCCGTCGATCCGGACCGCGGCCAGCCGGTCGCCGTGCAACGTCGCCGTCCAGCCGTCGTTCGCGCTCTCGTGGATGTTCAGGAGCGTGACCGTCCCGGGGCCGAGCCGGACCGTCCGAGTAACCGGATCCGCGAGATTCGAGGAGAGCACGGCGCGCGGTGCGGCTGCCGGCCGTGGCGTCGCCGTCAGGGTCAGGCCCTCCACCTCGACCGCTGCGGTGTCCACCCCCTCAATCAGGTGGGTCCCGGACGCGAGAGCGACCAGACCGTTCGGGACGCAGGGCAGTGCCGGCACGTCGCGCAGGTCGAGCAGGTCGCCGCGGGCGAGCCGCACCGTCGTCTGGATTGTCCGGCCGTCGATCACGAGCTGAGGCCCGGCACCGCACGGCAGGGTGATGGGCTGGTTCTCCTGGTCATGGCGTTCGAGGTCGCGCAGCGCGGGCACGTCGACCTCGGCGATCCCGACGGGCAGGACCGAGGTCGAGCCGAAGACCGCCTCCGTGGTTTGGGCACGCTGGCTGCCGACGACTTCCAGCGTCAGCCGGTCGGTGCGCAGCGAAGCGAACCGGACCGTCCCGTCCGGCAGGACCCGGGCACTCCTCGTTCCCGCGGGAGACACGACCACGAGTTGCGTCGGCACGGACGCCGGAGCCCTACCGTCCTCGACCAGCCGCACGCGGTCGATGACGCGCAGGCCTGACCACGCCAGGGTCAGACTCGGTTGCGGATCCACCGGACTGGCACGCCAGGCGGTGTCCAGACGCCCATCGAACGCCGCCGACGCCCCCGTGCGTGGGACACCCAGCCAATTCGAGGATGCCGTCGCCCGCGTGGGACTGGTCGATGTCCGCTGCAGCAGCGCGTCCAAGGCGGAACCCTGGCGAGGCCGCACCCGCAGCGCCAGCCCGTACGTACCGCCCGACGTCGTCACCTGCCGGACCAGCTGGGACTCCTCCTGGCCGCGAGCCAGGCCCGGACCGCACCGCACCTCTTCGCGCGCAGCTGCGGTGAGCGCCGACGCGTCGGCGAGGCGCACGCACGCGCCGGTGCCGCCGTCGGCGCGGTCGAGCGCGACAACCTCTGTCGTCCCGCCGCTGCCATCGGGAGGCGTGACGATGACACGGGTCACGTCGACGCCGGCGACAGTCAGGTCGCGTACCCCGAAGACGCTGCCGCGGCTGCCGTCGCCGGTCCCGACGGCGGTGACCCGCACCCGTCGTGTGAGGCCAGCCGGGACGTCGAAGTCGCTCGTCACGCCGCCGGGCGGCACTTGCCGCTCGACGGTCCCGCGGTCGGTCGAGATGCGGACGCGCGTCACGGCTGCTCCGAGCATCGGGTCGTCCACGACCACGAGCCGGACCTTGCGCACGTCAACGGGACGGTCCAGGCGCAGCTCCAGCCACTGACCGACGGCGGGGGTGCCCGAGATCCAGGAGGTCGCCGGGTTGTTGTCGACGCCGGCATAGGGCGCGTGCTCGGGACCTCGGTCAAGCGGGGCTTGGGGGTCGCTGGCAGAGGA
This sequence comes from Frankiales bacterium, assembly GCA_033851885.1. GTDB lineage: Bacteria > Actinomycetota > Actinomycetes > Mycobacteriales > SCTD01 > RYN-111. The sequence goes on from JAWWOJ010000539.1 coordinate 5,395, forward strand.
AGAAGCCCGGACGGACGACGCTCCCAGCAGCCGGGCCGACGTCAGGTGCTGCGCGGAGTCGCGGTCGGTGATGTCGCGCGCCGGGCGGTTCAGTCGCAGCGGATCGTCCGGGGTAAGGGTGGCTGACCAGCCCCCGCGGACCTGCGTGGGGTCGACCTCCCGTCGCCGGTGGCCGTCGGTGATCGCGCGAGCGAGGCCGCGCAGTGCGCCGTCGTCCCCCGCCAGCACCGTTGCCCGTCCGGCAAGCAGCTGTCGGTCGCTGAGCTGGAGCACCGACTCGGGACCGCCGCTGACCCGAAGGGCGCTCGCGGCGTCGTAGGTGTCGACCAGCCCGTGGCTGCCCTGCACCGCGTAGATCTCGACAGCCGGGTAGGGCACGGACAGGCCGGCGTCGTCGGCGGGCGCAACCTGCATCGGACCGAACGCGGCGACGCGTGTCAGTCCGGGGCTGTCATTGATCGCCTGGTGGGCCACCACCGGCCTCAGCGCTCCGGTCCGCGCCTGGTCGAGGTCGTTGCGGACGACGAGGTGCGTGATCCCGCTGCGTGCGAGCAGCGGCGCGAAGCCGGCTGAGCCGCGCCCGCTTTCGAGTCTGAGCGTGATCGCGTCGAGGATGCGCGTCCAGCCGACAGCGCCGAGCGGGACCACGTCGCGACCGGTCCACGGAGCCGACGACAGCAGCTTCAGCGGCTCGTCGTCCAGGGGGCGGCCCCAGGTGTACTCGCCGAAGGCGGCCGCGGGGACAAGCAACGCGCGACCTGGCGGCTGCCGGTCCAGCCAGCTTGACGTCTGCTGCCACCAGGCGGGCAGCTGGGTGAATCCCCCGTCGGGCGCGAGGCCGCCGGCGAAGGCCGGCGAGGCGATACCCGCGACGAGCCCCGCGACGAGCAGCGCGACGGCACGGCGGGGCATCCGCATCCTGATCGTGCCCAGCAGATGCGCGACCCCGACAGCGAGCGGAAGGCGCAGGACCGGATCAAACTTGTGGACGTTGCGGAGTGCCGCCAACGGGCCGTCGAGGAGGGCTTGCGCCGTCCCCGCGAAGGGCGGCACGAGCGGTGTCGGGAGATGCCCGCCGAAGCCGCTGCTGGAGAGGACGATCCCGAGCAGCGCACACCCGACCCAGACTCGACGCTGGGGCAGATCCCCCCGCGCGAGGCCGAACAGGCCGGCAACCGCGACCCCCACCGTGCACAGAACCGCCCAGGGCGACGTCTCGAGCCAGGCCGCGGCCGGCCACCACGAGTGGCCTGCGACGACGAGGTGACCGACCCAGTCTGAGGTGCCGCGCAGCACTTCCTGAAGCGAGGTGAACTGTGTCGTCGCCGAGGCGGACTCCGTGTAGGCGGCGAACGGCGGTGAATAGCGTCCGAGCAGGAGGAGCGGCACCAGCCACCACAGCGACACCAGGCCGACCCCGACGACCCACCAGCGGGCGAGGGCGCGGCCGCGTTCCTGACGGCGCCAGGACAGCAGCAGCAACGCCGGCACCGGAAGGATGGCGAGGGTGGCTGCGGCGTTCACCGCACCGGCAGCCATCAGGGCGAGGGCGCTGCGCGCTGCCGCCCGCCGGGGAGACCCGGCGCGCGACCCGTGGATCAGTGGCAGGAGCACCCACGGCAGTACCGCCAGCGGCAGGACCTCGGACGACAGCGCACCGACCGCCCCGACTGTCCGCGGCGACAGCGCATACGCCAGCCCACCAACGGTTGCCGCCACCGGTCCCGCGACGTGCAACGTCAGGATGAGACGTCGCACTCCGAGGGCCGCCAGCGACAGGACCAGCGCCAGCCACAGCCGCTGGACAACCCACCCTGGCAGACCGATGGCGTTGCCCAGCAGGAAGAACGGGCCCATGGGAAACAGGTAGCCGTACGCCTGGTTCTGCAGCTGCCCGGCGCCGCTGAGTGGATCCCACAGGTGCAGGGCCCGTCCCAGGAAGCGGGCCGGGTCGACGGCCAGGTCGAGCTTGGTGTCGTGCACCAGCTTGCCGGGCTGCTGGCTGAGCGCAAGAGCCGTGAAGGCCATGACGACGGCGCCCGGGACGGCGAACCGCCTACCCGCTAGGCGCACTCGAGGACCAGTTGCAGGTTCCAGGTCGCAACCTCACGCAGCCCGGGAACGCGCAGCAGGTGACGCGACCACGGCGGCAGGTAGCGCGGCTGTGCCGCGATGAGACGAGCCCCGTCAACGCCACGCGCCCAGGCGAGCGCGTCCCCCACTCTCACGGCGAACAGGCTTGTGCCATAGACATTCTTCGGGGGGTGACCGTGGGTGCGCTCGTAGCGCAGTGCCGCTCGCCGACCCCCGAGAAGCAGGTGCCAGGGCGACGTCTCGTGCCCTCCCCACGGCCCCCACCAGACGGTGAACGACAGGTGGACCAGGCCCCCCGGGCGGGTCACGCGGATCATCTCCGACCCCATCCGGTTCGGGTCGGACACGTGCTCCAGGACATTGGAGGAGTAGCAGACATCGATGCTGGCATCGCGGATCGGAAGTGCCAGCGCGCTGCCGACAACTGTTCCGGGGCCGGGTTCTGCAGCGAGCTCGCCGGCATCGGCGTCGATGGCCAGGTAGGTCGCGCCGGCCGCTCGGAACGCATCCGCGAAGAACCCTGGACCGCCACCGACGTCGAGCACGGTGGCGCCGTCGAGCGAGCGCCAGCGCTGGACCTGGCGGACCGAGTCCGAGGCCAGGTGCCGGTAGAACCGGCCAGGCTCGGTCTGTTCGTGACGGAACGCGCGGATGAGGTCGACGGACCGTCGCAGCTCACTGGTCATCTGCCGCGCGGCCCTAGGCTCGGCGGGTGCGTGTCCTGGTATTGAGCTGGAGGGACCTCTCGCACCCGCAGGCCGGTGGCGCCGAGGTGTACGTCGAGACGATCTGCGCCGGCCTCGCATCGCGCGGCCACCAGGTGACCCTCGTCTGCTCGTCGTTTCGGGGCGCGTCGGGTGCGGACGCGCGCGATGGTTACGCCGTCATGCGGATGGGCGGTCGCTTCACGGTGTTTGCGCGGGTAGCCCTGGCCGGACGTCGCGGCGGCCTGGGCGACCCGGACGTGGTCATCGACGCGCAGAGCGGGATGCCGTTCTTGTCCCCGTTGTGGACCGGGGCGCCGGTGGTCGTGCTCGTCCATCACGTGCACCGCGACCAGTGGAAGCTGCACTTCCCGGCCGCCGTTGCGCGGCTCGGCTGGCTGCTGGAATCGCGGGTGGCGACCCACGTCCAGCGCGGCGCGACCTACGTGGCCGTGAGCGAGGCGACCCGCTCCGACCTGGCCGCACTGGGCGTCTCGCCGACACGTGTGACTGTGGTCCCGAACGGCACGGCGCCGCCCGAGCCCGTCGACGTCGCGAGGGCCGCGCGGCCGACGGTGTGCGTGCTCGGGCGGCTGGTCGCCCACAAGCGGGTCGAGCTGGCGGTCGAGGCCGTATCCCGGCTGCCAGGGGTGCGACTGGAGATTGCCGGCGACGGGCCGTCGCGTGCCCAGGTCGAGCAAGCCGTACGCAGCCACGGGGTGACCGACCGAGTGGCGGTGCTCGGGCGCGTGACCGAGGCGGGCAAGGCAAGGCTGCTCGCCCGGTCGTGGGCGCTGCTCGTGCCGAGCGTCAACGAAGGGTGGGGGCTGTCGGTTGTCGAGGCGGCCATGCACCGCACGCCGGCGCTCGCTTTCGCCGGCGCGGGCGGGCTCAGCGAGTCCATCGTGGACGGACGTACCGGATTGCTCGTCGACGCGGGGGACGATCCTGCCGGTGCCCTCGCTCATGCCCTGGAACGCCTCCTGCACGACGGCCTGTGGGAGCGGCTCGGACGCAACGCGCGCGAGCACGCCGCAGGCTTCACCTGGGAGAGCAGCGTCCGCCGGTTCGAGCAGGTGCTGCGGGATGCCGTGGCTACGGACGGCTGCCGTAGCTGACCAGGGGCGACTTCACCGGAGAGGCGCTGGTGGCCGCCACCCCGCCCACGAGCACGAGCGCGACGACTGCGCCTGCCAGGGCAGTGATGGCGGTGACTGCTGTCTCGCTCATAGGTGGAGCTCCTCGTCTTCGACCGTAGCTTCTATCAAGAACACTTTATACATTCCTACGGCGTGCGCAGCGAAATTGCGAAACTCCCGCGACAGCTACGCTCAAAGCGACCGCGATGTCAGCCGCGAGCACGGGAACCAGCGGCGGTTCGGCGGGGTGACCTGCCGCGGGCCCAGGCACCCGCCAGAGCTCCAGGGCATCACCGGAGTAGATCCGCAGAGCCCCGGTCAGCCGCGGCGTCAGCTGCTCCGCGCCGGGCTCTCCGCGTTCGACCAGCACCCAGCGAATGCCTGCGTGCTCCAGGCCAGGCACGAGCGGCCCGCTGCCGGCGACGACGGCGCCGACCGCTGCCGCGCCAGGGTCCTCGCCTCTGACGATCTGCTGGCCGACGAGGACATCTGCGTCCACCACGACGTCGCGTGGCAACCAGCGCGGCGCCGGGTCAAGCACGACCCGGCCGGAGTCCCATGCCGGCTGGCGATAGAGCGCCCATGGCAGCGCCACGACCGCTCCGGGGTCAGGGTCGCTGCGCACTGCCTCACGCACCGCGGCCCAGTCCGGGGGGTAGGAGACGGGATGCAGCTGTCCGCTGACACCCCAGACCAGGGACGGCAGGGCCGCGACCGGCGCCACCGCCACCAAGACGGCGAGTGCGCGCGTCCCTGCCCGGCGCTGCAACCGGCTCACCGCCGCTCCGGTGCCGACGGCCATCAGCAGCGTCCACGGGGCAGCGGCGCGCTGGCCGTCGCGGAACAGCGCCGCACCCTGGACCTGATCCACGACCGCTTGGTAGGCGGACCTGACACCGGGCA
>JAWWOJ010000469.1:0-3489 GCA_033851885.1 Frankiales bacterium
CTCCGTCGACGAGGGCCGTGAGGGCGGCCGCGGACTGTTCCTGCTGGACCGACTGGCCTCGACCTGGGGCAGCACGCACACCCCGGCCGGCAAGTCGCTGTGGTTCGCGCTCGGCCCGCGCGAGACCACCGCCGCGCCCCTGTCGGTGGGTGAGCCACCGGCCGCCGAGCCCCTCGATCTCCCCGACGTCGCGTGGCTGCTGGCCCTGGGTGACCGGGCGGCTGAGCTCGGCACGGCGCAGGTCGTCCGCGAGACGCTCCACCGTCTCGTCGAGGGGCTGTCGGCCTCCTGGGCGGTGCTGCTCGGGCCCGCGCCGCGGGGGATGTGGCAGCTCGCCGAGCAGGTCGGCGCCGTGCCGGACGAGCTGGCCGCCGAGAGGGTCCGCCGGTCGCTCCCCTCCGGCGTACGGACGACGGCGCTCGTCGACGACCTTGTGCTCGTGCTCGGCAGGACCGGCGATCCGTCGGGCGCCGTCGTCCTGGGTGGCGCGGCCGGCCTCGACGCGTCCCGCTGCGCGCTGGCGCGGCTGGCGGCCGACGGCCTCGAGGTACTGCTGCTGGAGGACCGGTCCCGGGCGGATCTGCACCGCGACCGCGGGTCGCTCGCGCTGCTGGCGGAGGCCAGCGAGATGTTCGCCGGGGCGCTCGACGTGACCCTCGCGACGACCCTGCTCTGCCAGCTGGTCGTGCCCCGGTTCGGCGTCTGGGCCGCGGTCTACGGCGCGGCCGGCCGCGGAGCGCAGCTGCTCGCGGCTACCCATGCCGACGAGCAGCAGGGGGCCGAGCTGCGGGTCCGGCTGTCCTCGGAGCAGGCCCTGACCCTTGCCGGTGAGCTCGCCACGACGCGCCCCGGCCAGGGGCCGCGCCTGCTCCAGCCGACCGAGCGGCCGGCGGGCCTGACGCTGCCCGGGTCGGAGGTGCTGGCCATCCCGTTGTCCACGCGCAGCCGGTCCCTCGGTGTGCTGCTGCTGGCCCGCTCCGAGGGTGCGGAGCCCGTCTCGGACGACATACCTGTCCTGGTCGACCTGAGCCGCCGGGCGGCCCTGGCCGTCGAGGGCGCGCGGCTGTACGAAGAGCGCAGCGCCGTGGCCCAGGCGCTGCAAGCCTCCCTGCTGCCACCCGCGCTGCCGGAGGTCGACGGGCTGGTGTTCGGTGCCCGCTACGCCGCCGCGGGCGAGGGCAACGAGGTCGGCGGCGACTTCTACGACGTCTTCCCGGTGGGTGACGGCCGATGGGCCGTCGCCATCGGCGACGTCTGTGGCAAGGGTCCCGAGGCCGCGACGATCACGGGGCTCGCCCGCAACGTCCTGCGGCTGATGGTCGAGGAGGGGCGCGCCCCGGAACAGGCCTTCCGGAGGCTGAACACGGCGATCCTCGACCTCGGCGACCGGGGGCGGTTCCTGACGGCTGCCCTCGCGCTCCTCGAGCCTCACGAGGGCGGGGCACGGGTGCTGCTCGCGACCGCCGGCCACCCGCCGCCGGTCGTGCTCGGCACCTCCGGTGCGGTGCGCTTCGTCGGAGCGGGCGGGACGCTGCTGGGGGTCACCCCCGACGTCGAGATCGAGGTGCAGCACTTCGACCTGGCGGTCGGCGAGCACCTGGTCCTCTACACCGACGGTGTCACCGAGCGCCGCGACGGCGCCCGCTGGTTCGGGGAGGCCACCTTGCGGACGTCGCTGAGCCAGACCGCCGGCCGGACGCCTGACCAGGTGGCGGGCCACCTGGAGCTGCAGGTCCGTGGCTTCGGCCCGAGTGCGGCCAGCGACGACCTCGCCGTCCTCGTCGTGGGCGCCGTTGCGTTGCGCGAGCACGCGGGTCCGAGGGTCAGGCGCTCAGGGCGGCCAGTGCCATCTGCTTGAGCATGTCGGCATGGCTCGCGGCGTCGGCCAGGTGCGGGGTGCTGTTGAGCAGGCCGAAGACGGCATGCGCACGGGCGCGTGCCTGGTCGCGATCGAGCCGGGGCACGAGCTGGTCGACCCAGAGCTCGACGTAGGACCGCTGCAGCCGCCGCACCTGCCGACCGTCCGAGGGCGACAGCGAGGCGAGGTCGCGGTCCTGCACCCGGATGAGGTCGGGCTCGGTCAGGGAGAACTCCAGGTGCTTGTCGACGAGCCGCTCGAGGGCCTCGTCGGGACCCCGCGCGCCGGCGACCTCCACCCGGCCGTTCTGCAGCAGCTCCTCGGAGATCCCGATGAGCAGGTCGGCGAGCAGGGCGTCCTTGGAGGCGAAGTGCCGGTAGACCGCCGGCCCGCTGATGCCGACGGCGGCACCCAGGTCTTCGGTCGAGACGCCGTGGTAGCCGTACTCGGCGAACATCCGGGCAGCCTCACGGAGGATCTGCTCCTGGCGCGGGGTGCTCACCGGTTGACTCCTCCTGTTAGAGACCTCTAACCTCAGTCATGTTAGGGACCTCTAACAAAGGGAGTCAAGGTGGACGCCCCCGTCCTGCGCAGCACAGCTGCACCCGGCAGTGACGCGTTCGTGCGCAACGTCGAGCATCACACAGCCCTCGCCGCTGACCTTCGTACGCAGCTCGCCGAGACTTCCCTCGGTGGTTCGGCTGCGGCCCGCGAGAAGCACGTCGCTCGCGGCAAGCTGCTCCCGCGCGACCGGGTCGACACCCTGCTCGACCGGGGGTCTGCCTTCCTCGAGCTCTCACCCCTCGCGGCGCACGGCATGTACGACGGCGATGCGCCGGGCGCGGGTGTGATCACCGGCGTCGGGCGTGTCGAGGGCCGCGAGTGCGTCGTCGTCGCGAACGACGCGACCGTCAAGGGCGGCACCTACTACCCGATGACCGTGAAGAAGCACCTCAGGGCGCAGGAGGTCGCGCTGCACAACAACCTGCCGTGCCTGTACCTGGTCGACAGCGGCGGCGCGTTCCTGCCCAAGCAGGACGACGTCTTCCCCGACCGCGAGCACTTCGGCCGGATCTTCTACAACCAGGCGACCATGTCCGCGAGGGGCATCCCGCAGGTCGCTGCGGTGCTGGGCTCGTGCACTGCCGGCGGTGCGTATGTCCCCGCCATGTCCGACGAGGCCGTCATCGTCCGCAACCAGGGCACGATCTTCCTGGGTGGCCCGCCCCTCGTGAAGGCCGCGACCGGCGAGGTCGTGACCGCCGAGGACCTCGGGGGCGGCCTGCTGCACAGCAAGACGTCCGGCGTCACGGACCACCTCGCCGATGACGACGAGCACGCGCTGCGCATCGTGCGCAGCATCGTGAGCACCTTCGGACCGAGGCCCGAGATCCCTTGGGCCACAGCAGATGTGGAGGCGCCGGCGCTCGACCCCGGCGAGCTCTACGGTGTCGTCCCCGCCGACGCCCGCACGCCCTACGACGTGCGCGAGGTCATCGGCCGGATCGTGGACGGCTCCCGCTTCCAGGAGTTCAAGAAGGAGTACGGCGCCACGCTCGTCACCGGCTTCGCCCGGGTGCACGGCCACCCTGTCGGCATCATCGCCAACAACGGCGTGCTGTTCTCGGAGA
>JAWWOJ010000538.1:0-13797 GCA_033851885.1 Frankiales bacterium
TGCTCGAGTGTGGTGGCAACGAGCCGCACTCGCGGGTCGAGCTGCTGGCGACTGCCCCGCTCGAAGGCGCGCCGCAGCCGGTCGTCGAGCACGCCCTCGGGTCGGTACGCCTCATCCCATCCCCAGCGTGCGACCTCGAAGCCGAGGTCCCACGCTCAGGGGATGGCCCGGGGCGTGAAGATGTGGAGGGACCCCTCTAAGTTGGCGGGCATGACGCTGGATCCGCAGATCGCCGCCATCCTGCCGCTGCTCGCCGACGCGCCGCCGCTGTCCGACCCGATCACCGCCCGCGCGGGGTTCCGGCTGTTCACGGTGGACCTGCGCGACCCGGCCACCCTCGCGGCCGTCCGCAGCACCGAGGACACCCCGCAAGGCGCACGCATCTACCGGCCGGACGTCGACGGCCCGACGCCGACGGTGCTGTTCATCCACGGCGGCGGCTATGTCATCGGTGACATCGAGACCCACGACGACCAGGCGCGGCTGATCTGCAACCGCGTCGGTGCCACCGTCGTCAGCATCGACTACCGGCTGGCGCCCGAGCATCCGTTCCCCGCGGGCTGGGAGGACTGCGTTGCCGCCTTCGAGCACGTGATCGAGGACATCGACAGCCTGGGCGGCGACCCGACCCGGATCGGCGTCGCGGGCGACAGCGCCGGCGGCAACCTGAGCGCGGGCGTGGCGCAGTACGCCCGCGACAAGGGCCTGCCGCTGAAGGCCCAGTGCCTGCTCTACCCCGGCATCGACTTCACGCTGGACGAGACCGCCTATCCCAGCCGGGTCGACAACGCCGAGGGCTACTTCCTCACCGCCGCCGACATGCTGTGGTTCCGCGACCAGTACCAGCCGACCGAGGACCCGCGGGCGTCCGTCATCCGCGGCGAGCTCGAGGGACTCGCGCCGGCAGTCGTCGCCACCGCCGAGTACGACCCGCTGCGCGACGAGGGCGAGGCCTATGCGGCGCTGCTCGAGAAGGCCGGCGTCACGGTGCGGGCCAAGACCTACCCCGGCCTCATCCACGGCTTCTTCGGGCTCGGCCACCTCAGCCAGGGCGCCGCGCTCGCGATCGACGAGATCTGCCAGGACTTCAAGGAGCTGCTCGGGTGATCACCGCGATCGTCAACATCAGCTGCGCCGTGGACCGCATCCCCGAGGTCGCCCAGGCCATTGCCGACATCGAGGGCGTCAGCGAGGTATACAGCGTCGCCGGCGACGTCGACCTCGTCGCCATGGTCAGGGTGCGCCAGCACGAGGACCTCGCCGACGTCATCGCCGGCCGCCTCAACAAGGTCGAGGGCATCACCACGACGCAGACGCTGATCGCCTTCCAGGCCTACAGCAAGCACGACCTGGAGGCGACGTTCAGCCTGGGGCTGGAGCAGTAGCCGACAGCAACCCGTCCTGCAGGTCCGTGAGCCGAGACCGCAGCGAGAGCAGCACCGCCGCGGTCACCACCGAGCCGCTGACCAGGAAGGCGATCCACACCTTGCCCAGGCCGTTGCCGATGAGCAGGCCGGACAGCGCCGGCGACACCACGAACGCGACCGAGAACATCGCGCCAGACAGCGCGTTGTAGCGACCCCTCAGCTCATCGGACGCGAGCGCGTTCACCAGCGGCTGCATGGCCGGCGACTGGCACACCTCCCCCAGCCCGAACAGCGCCGCAAACACCAGCACCACCGGGGTCGAGGCGTGCAGCCCGAGCAGCAGCCACGACGCGCCCCACAGCAAGGCCGACACCGCAAGCGCCTGGGTGCGCCGCCACGCCCGCAGCCACCGCAGCGCCGGCAGCTGCAGCGACACGATGAGCACGGTGTTGACCGTGAACGCCAGCGCGATCGTCGACGGCGGCACCGACCCCTCGACCCGCGCGAACGCCGGAAACCCGGAGTCGAGCGCGGCATATCCCGTCATGGCGAACAGGAACGCCGCCAGGCACACCCGCCGGAAGACGGGATCGGCCAGGATCAGACGGTACGAGGAGCTCGCCTGTGCCGACGGGGCGCGGGGAGCCGGGCGCGGGAGCAGCAGCACCTGGACCACGCAGGTGCAGGCGCAGCCGACGAACAGCGCCTCGAGCGTGGCCGCGCGGTGCACGTCGACGACCGCGGCCGAGACCAGCGTCCCGACGCCGATAGCCGCGTTGATGGCGGTGAACTGCAGGCCATAGGCCCGCCCGACCTGGGACGGCTCCGAGACCAGGCCGCCGAGCAGGGCGTTGCCGGCCGGGAACGACGGCCCGAGGCCGATCCCGTTGAGCAGCAGGGCGATCAGCGCGACCGGCGGGGTGGTCGCGAACGCCAGCAGGGCCTGACCGGAGGCCACCATCAGCATGCAACCCGCCAGCACCGACCGCGCCCCGAACCGGTCGATGAGGACACCCCCGACGGGGACGGCGGCGAGCCCGACGGCACCGGGGACGGCCAGCAGCAGGCCCACCGTGGGCAGCGGGATGCCGCGCACCTCGTGCAGCATGATGAGCGTGAACGGCAGGGTGAGCCCGGTCCCGAACCGCGACACGGCGACCGAGAGCAGGTAGCGCCGGGCGTCGGTGGGAAGGCTCACACCCGACACCCTGCCGAAGACCGGCGACCGGCACGAGCGGGTTTCAGGCGAGTCGCTGCGAGACCTCCACCCAGCGGTCCAGCACGGCCGCTGCCGAGCCGTCGTCGAGGGCGGCGGTCGCGGCCGCGAGGCCGTCGCCGAGCCGCTCCTCCAGCACACCGGGCTGGGCGCGGTAGGCCGCCAGCGCCGCCGACGCGTTCAGCAGCACCGCGTCCCGGACCGGGCCGGGCTTGCCGGCGAGCAGGTCGCGTACGACCCCGGCGTTGAGGGCGGCGTCGCCGCCGCGGAGGTCCGCCAGCGAGGCGCGCGCCACCCCGAGCGAGGTGGGGTCGAACGACGCGGACGTCACGGCGCCCCCCGACACCGTCCAGACCGTCGAGGTGCCCGTGGTGGTCAGCTCGTCGAGCCCGTCGTCCCCCCGGAACACCAGCGCCTCGGCGCCGCGCGCCGCCAGCACCCCCGCCATCACCGGCGCGAGCCGGGCATCGGAGACGCCGACCGCCTGCGCGGCCGGACGCGTCGGGTTGGTGAGGGGGCCCAGGACGTTGAAGACGGTGGGGACGCCCAGGTCACGCCGCGGAACCGCGGTGTGCCGCATCGCCGGGTGGAAGACGGGCGCGAAGCAGAACGCGATGCCCGCCTCGGCCAGGCAGGGCGCGATGGCCGCCGGCGGCAGGTCGACCCGCACGCCGAGCGCCTCGAGGACGTCGGCGGAGCCGCAGGCGGAGGACGCGGCCCGGTTGCCGTGCTTGGCCACCGGCGCACCGGCTCCGGCCACGACGAGCGCGGCCATCGTGGAGATGTTGACGGTGTGCGCGCGGTCCCCACCCGTGCCGCAGGTGTCGACCACCCGCACCGGCAGCGAGACCGGGGCGGAGAAGTCGAGCATGGTCTCGACGAAGCCCGCCACCTCCTCAGGCGTCTCGCCCTTGGCACGCAGCGCGATCACGAACCCGGCGGTCTGCGACGGCGTGGCGTCGCCGTTCATGACCTCGCGCATCACCCAGGCGGTGTCGTCGCGCGTGAGCGACTCCCCGGCGAGTAGGGCCGACAGCAGCCCCGCCCAGCTGCGGGCCACGCCTAGATCGCGGCGGCGCGGCGCACGGGAAGCGCCTGCTCGCGGTGCTTGAGCAGCTCGACGACGGCCTCGACGGTGGCGAACGGCTCGACCGGTAGCGCGAGGACCGCGTCGGCGAGCGACCACTTCGCCAGCCAGATGTCGTCCTTGCGCGCGACGAACAGGAGCACCGGCGGGCAGTCGTCGAGCTCGTCCTTCAGCTGCTTGGCGATGCCGAAGCCACCGGTCGGACGTGCCTCGCCGTCGACGATCAGGACGTCGATGCCACCGGCGTCGACCGCGGCCAGCACCTCGTCACCGGTCGCTGCCTCGAGGAACTCCACGCGGGCCACGTCCGCGGCCGGCCGGCGACCGACCGCGAGGCGGACCGCGTCACGGAACGCGGGGTCGTCGCTGTAGACCAAGACCATCGACACAGACGCGGACATGCGGGCAGCCTACCGAGGCCCCGGTCAGGGGAGGTTCTGCGCCGCCTCCAGGCGGTCCAGCCGGCGGTCTTCGCGCGCGGCCTCGCGCTCGCTGGCCTGCATCCACTGGACGACGGCGACCCCGATGAACAGCAGGCCCACGATGTCGCCGGAGGCCCAGATCAGCCCGCCACCGACCTGCTGCTGGAACACGGCGTCGGGCAGGTCGAGCAGCCGGCGGTAGTGCTGGGGCGCCAGCAGCCCTTTCCCGGACGCGTCCACGGTCATGATCGCAACGCCCAGGAACGCGTGGAACGGCATGGTCGCGAACAGCATGAGGATCCGGAACGGGTGGCTGACCTTGCCCGGCACCGGGTCCACGCCGATGATCGGCCAGAAGAACAGGCAGCCGATCAGCACGAAGTGCAGGTGCAGCAGGTCGTGGAGGGTCCGGTTGTCCAGCGTCGCGGCGTACCAGCCGGAGAAGTACAGCGCGAACGGCGTGACCACGAACAGCAGCCACGGGATCGCGGGGAAGGTCACGACGCGGGCCAGCCGTGAGTGCAGGACGCTCAGGAGCGCCTTGCGCGGGCGTGCCGGCAGGGTGCGCAGCGCGAGCGTGACCGGAGCGCCGAGCGCCAGGAAGACGGGCGCGACCATCGCCAGCAGCATGTGCTGGACCATGTGGACGCCGAACAGCCGGGTGTCGTAGGCCTCGAGCCCCGACACGAGGGCCACCGCCAGCACCAGCTCCCCCGTCAGCCACGCCGCGACCCGCGCCCAGGACCACGCGTCGCCCCGCGTACGCAGCCGCTGCACGCCGTACGCGTACAGGCCCGTCGTGACCACGATCGCGACGGTCGGTACGAGGGGAAAGCGGGCGTCCGTGAAGACGGTCCCGAGCCCGAACGGCGCCACAGCCACGAACTCACACTAGAACCGCGACGCGCCGGGCACCCCCGCGTGGAAGCCGGGGCCGGACCCTGCCAGAATGCCCGCGTGACAACTGCCTCTGCCACAGCTCACGCGGCCCCCACGGCCCACGGGCACACGATCACCCGGCCCAACATGGTGTCTGTCGGCACCATCGTGTGGCTGTCGTCCGAGCTGATGTTCTTCGCTGCGCTGTTCGCGATGTACTTCACGATCCGCTCGGCGACGGGTCACGCCCACTGGCCGCCGGCGCACGTGAACCTCAACATCCCGTACTCCACGGTCTTCACGCTCATCCTCGTGGCGTCGTCGGGCACCTGCCAGTGGGGCGTGTTCAAGGCGGAGCAGGGCGACGTCCGCGGCATGCGGATCTGGTTCTTCATCACCTTCGTGATGGGCCTGGCCTTCGTGCTCGGCCAGGCGAACGAGTTCCGCCAGCAGTACGCCGACGGCAACACGATCCACACCGACGGCTACGGCTCCATGTTCTTCCTGACCGAGGGCTTCCACGGCCTGCACGTGATCGGCGGCCTGGTCGCCTTCATCTTCGTGCTGCTGAGGTCGACCGTCGGCCGGTACACCCCCGAGAAGGCCACCTCCGCGATCGTCGTGTCGTACTACTGGCACTTCGTCGACGTGGTCTGGATCGGCCTGTTCGCGACCATCTACCTGATCAAGTGAGGACTACCAGCGTGCGCACGCGCGTCAGCAACTACGCGGTCGTCGTCCTGGCCCTCGTGATGGTCGGTGGCCTCTACACCGCCTTCATGAGCCCCAAGTCCAAGGCCGACGACACCACGAACCAGTCGACCGCCGTGGCGTCGGGCAAGCAGCTCTACCTGCAGGGCTGCTCCACCTGCCACGGCCTCAACAACCAGGGCCTCACGGGCCCGTCGCTGATCGGCGTCGGGTCGGCCGCTGTGGTGTTCCAGGTCGAGTCCGGTCGGATGCCGCTGGCCAGCGGGTCGGCGCAGGCGCCGCGCAAGAAGGTCAAGTACGACCGCACGCAGATCGACCAGCTCGCCGCCTACATCCAGTCCAAGGGCGGCGGTCCGATGGCGCCGACCGACGCGCAGCTCGACGTGAGCGACGGCGACCTGTCGCTCGGTGGCGACCTGTTCCGCACCAACTGCTCCAGCTGCCACAACTTCGCCGGCGCCGGCGGCGCGCTCACGCGCTCCAAGTTCGCGCCGGCGCTGAAGGCGGCTGACGCGCGCGTCATCTGGACCGCGATGCAGTCCGGTCCGGAGAGCATGCCGCGGTTCAGCGACAACACCCTGACGCCGCAGGAGAAGAAGGACATCACCAAGTACGTCCGCTTCATCACGACGCAGAACAAGGACCCGGGCGGTGCCGCCCTGGGCCACTACGGACCCATCCCGGAGGGCCTGACGATCTTCCTCGTCGGCATCGGGCTGCTCATCGTCGTCACGCTCTGGATCGGTGCACGAGCATGAGTTCCATCCGCGACCGCCTCACCTCCTCGCCCGAGCCCGAGCCCGAGGACAGCGCGCCTGGCTTCGCCGAGCACGACACCCGTTCCGCCGGCGGGTCCGGTGCCGCCGAGTCCGACCCGGTGGCCGTCAGCCACCACGGTGCGAACGCCGACACCAAGCGGGCCGAGCTCGCGGTATCGGGGCTGTTCCTGCTCGCGGCGCTCGGTGCCGTCGGGTTCATCGCGACCTACATCGCGTGGCCCTTCAAGTACGGCGAGAGCGGCTACCAGTACTACACACCGATGCTCGGCATCACGATGACCCTCGCCCTCGTCGGCGTCGGCGCCGGTGCCGTGCTCTGGGCCAAGACGCTCATGATCGACGAGGAGACGGTGCAGGAGCGCCACCACCTCAACTCCGACCCCGAGGACCGCGCCGGGGCGGCTGCCGTCCTCAAGCAGGGAGCGGAGGAGTCGGGGCTGATGAAGCACCCGATCCTGCGCCGCTCGTTCCTGCTCTCGCAGGCCGCGCTGGCGGTGCTGCCGATCCCGCTGCTGTTCGGTCTGGGGCACTTCCAGCACAAGGAGCGGGCGCTCGCCAAGACCGGCTGGAAGAAGGGCTCGCGGCTGCTCGACGAGCTCGGCCGACCGGTCAAGATGGGCGACCTCGACGTCGGCGGCGTGAAGTCGGTGTTCCCCGACGTGCCCGGTGGCCGCCGGATGGCGGACTCGGCCGCGCTGCTGATCCGGATGCGCCCCGACCAGCTGAAGACCACCAAGAACCGTGAGAACTGGGTCGTCGAGGGTCACATCGTCTACTCGGTGATCTGCACGCACCTCGGCTGCCCGGTGAAGCTCTACGAGCAGCAGACGCACCACCTGTTCTGCCCGTGCCACCAGTCGACGTTCGACGCCGCCAACGGCGCGAAGGTGCTGTTCGGGCCGGCCGCGCGCAACCTGCCGCAGCTGGCGATCACCGTGGACGCCGACGGATACTTCGTGGCGCGCGACGACTTCTACGAACCGGTCGGCCCGTCGTACTGGGAGCGCAAGCCCTCGTACAAGGAGCCGACGTACGACGGGACGGCGCTGTGATGGCCACGACGAAGACGCCCAAGCAGAACCCCGCAGTGGGGACCGCGATCTGGGTCGACGACCGCCTCGGGTCGTCCAACTTCCTCAAGCGCAGCCTCAACAAGGTCTTCCCGGACCACTGGTCGTTCATGCTGGGCGAGGTCGCGCTCTACAGCTTCATCGTGCTGCTGCTGTCGGGCACCTACCTGTCGCTGTTCTTCGACGGCAGCAGCCGCGAGGTCATCTACAACGGCTCCTACACGCCGCTCAAGGGCATCCCGATGTCCGCGGCGTACGCCTCGACGCTCGACATCAGCTTCGACGTCCGCGGCGGCCTGATCATGCGCCAGATCCACCACTGGGCAGCCCTGCTGTTCATGGCGTCGATCGTCGTGCACCTCATGCGCGTCTACTTCACCGGGGCGTTCCGCAAGCCGCGCGAGCTCAACTGGCTGCTCGGCGTCGGCCTGCTGACCCTGGGCCTGGTCGAGGGCTTCGCCGGCTACTCGCTGCCCGACGACCTGCTGTCCGGCACCGGCGTGCGCATCGCCGCCTCGATCGCGCTGTCGATCCCTGTCATCGGCACCTGGGCGCAGTTCCTCGTCTTCGGCGGCGAGTATCCCGGTGGGCACATCATCGAACGGCTGTACCCGATCCACATCCTGCTCGTGCCAGGCATCATCCTGGCGCTGATCGGCGCCCACCTGGCCCTGGTCTGGTACCAGAAGCACACCCAGTTCGCGGGCCCCGGCCGCACCGAGCACAACGTCGTCGGCTCCAAGGTCTACCCCGCCTACTCGGCCAAGGCCGGCGGCTTCTTCTTCCTGGTGTTCGCGGTCATGGCAGCGCTCGGTGGCCTCGCCCAGATCAACCCGATCTGGCTCTACGGCCCCTACGACCCGTCACAGGTCACCGCCGGCTCCCAGCCCGACTGGTACATCGGCTTCCTCGACGGCTCGACCCGCCTGATGCCCAACTGGGAGCTGCGCGCCCTCGGCCACACGTTCTCCCCGAACGTGATGGTGCCCACCGTCGTCCTGCCGGGCATCCTGTTCACGCTGCTGGCGCTCTACCCCTTCCTCGAGGCCAAGCTGACCGGCGACAAGGGCTACCACAACATCCTCGACCGCCCGCGGGACAAGCCTGTCCGCACCGCGCTCGGCACGATGTCGATCACCTTCTACCTGGTGCTGCTGCTCGCCGGCGGCAACGACATCATCGCGTCGATCTTCCACCTGTCGATCAACGAGATCACCTACACGCTGCGGGCTGCGCTGTTCATCCTGCCGCCCATCGCCTACGTCGTGACGAAGCGCTTCTGCCTCTCGCTGCAGCGCGCCGACGACGACCTGCTGCATCACGGCATCGAGTCCGGCACCATCCGCCGACTCCCCTCCGGCGAGTTCGTCGAGGAGACCTTCGGTGTGCCGTACGTCTACACGACGCTGCTCGCCACCACCGAAGAGCGCCGCGAAGCGATCGAGCACCAGCACCACGAGCCCGTCACCGCGGTCCGCGCCCGTAGCCATGGGAAGGGCTTCTTCCGGGCCCGCGGCCGCGTGATCGAGGAGAGCGCCGAGGAACCGCCTCAGCTGGAGACCACCACCGACTAGCGGAACGTCAGGCGCAGCCTCGTCACGCTGTTCTTGCCGTCCGATCGGGTGGTAGCGCCGAAGGCTTGGAGCTTGGCGAGGTCGGCCCCGGCACCGAGGTCGTACCTGCTCTGCAGCGCGGCGAGGTCGACGAAGACGACGACGGGTGCCCCGTGCGCGTCGGGCACCGCGTTTCGGAAGACGTCGGACGAGCCGAGCTGCTTGGTCGCCTTGGCCGTCAGCGCCTCCTCAGGCACGCCGACCACGAAGCCGTCGGGCACCGCCTTGAAGACCGAGTCCAGGTAGCCGGGGGCCGTCGGCTGGCCCGACCACTGGTCGACCAGTCCGACGACCTTCTGCAGCACTGCCTTGGCGGCGGCCGGGTGGTCGTTCTTGACGTGCAGCACGGCGATGGGATCGTCCTTCGTACCTGCGACGTAGCCCGCCACCTCGGTGCCGAAGACGGTGCGGAGATCGGCCGGAAGGTGGATGCCCGCGTGAGCGATGGAGCTCAGCACATCGCCCCCGCCGAGGTCGGCGATCATCGGCTGGACCGAGGTGTAGCCACTCGCGAGTGCCTCCCCGAGACCCGTCACGCTGACCGCGGCAACCGAGTCGCTGGGAAAGCCCAGCACGAGGTCACTGCCCTTGCCGGTGCCGAGCGCAAGGTGGTCGAGCTGCGAGATCCCGGTGGTCGCGCCGAGCTGGTGCAGCTCGATCTCGATCGCGTCGTTCTCCGCGTGGGCGCCGAGGACGTACTGGCCGCCCACCTTGAGGTTGTCCATGGGGAAGAACGGGTTGTTCTTGAGAGCGTCCTTCGGCAACAAGGAGAAGACCTTCCCCAGGTCGGCCCAGGCGGTGACGATCTGGTCGCCTCGCAGCGTCGCGATCGCCGAGCGGTAGGCACCGTCGTCGGAGAGGTGCCGCGTGGCGTGCGCCGCCGCGTCGACGGCCTCCTGGGTGTCGCTGAGCAGGACGTAGTCGTCGACGTCGGAGAAGGCGTAGAACAGGTCGTTGGCCGAGTTGACGTCCCGCAGGTGCTGCACACCCTTGGTGGCCGCGCCCTTGTCCTTGAACTCCACCGCGACCAGCGGGTGTGGCGAGTCCCCTGCCGCTCCGGGCACGACCCCGATCGCGGCCCGGTCCCCGATCCACGGCTTGATGTCCCTGCGGTAGTCGACCTCCTGACCGGCGGCCTTGAAGACGTCCGCGAGCAGGTCGTCCTTGACCGAGTGGTCGCTCTTGACGTGCGTCTTCGGGAACCGCTTGCTCAGCCGGTAGACGGCGATCTTCTGGCTCGCGGACGGGTCCAGGTCGACCTTGGCGAAGGCGGCGGTGCCGAGCGGCAGGACCTGCTCCGGCGAGTGCCCCTGCGGCGCCAGGGCGGAGTAGCCGGCATAGGCGACGCCGGAGAGGAGGACGCTCAAGGCGGTGACGCCCGTGACGAAGATCTGCACCCTGGTGCGGTCGAGCGGCTGGCGCCGCACCCGCTCCGGTGCGCCGAGAACGTCGAGGTGGTCCGCCATGGGCGTCCTTCCAGCTGGGAGATGACGGCAACATGATGCCCGAATTGCGCCCTGCGCGGGGGCGGTTTCAGCTGGCTGCGTCGTATGCCTCGTCCAGCAGCGCCCGCACGTCGTCGCTGACCTCCGCCTCCGTGAACCGGAGGTCGACCGCCCAGAACTCCGCGGTCGCCTGCACGCACCTTCGGCCGGCCACCTCCCTCGGGAGCAGCAGCCAGACGCGGAGTGACCGCACCAGCGGCCGCACCTCCGCGATCTTGCGCTCGGCCTTGAGGAACACCCCGACGGTCACGGCGTCCTCGTGCACCGGACCCGAGGTACGGAGGTGGGTCACGAGCTCGTCGTACACCTCCTTCATGTACGACGGTCGGCCGGCGAAGACGGCCTCCACCGTCGTCCCTGGCACACACATGTGGGGTGTGTTCGGCCGGCCGAACTCGCGATCACACGACGGGCAGGTCCAGCGCACAGGAGAACCCTAGAGCGACCTCGCGCGTCCTTCAGGCATGAGGGAACGCCAGTGGTCGGCGGTGCTGTACGCCCTGGCGTGGCCGGTCCCGGTGTACGGCGTCGTGGGATCGGTCCTCATCGTGGTCAACGAGCGGCTCCTGCACCGGCACGTGTTCCCCGCGTCCGACGTCGCCGCGGGGCTGGCACTCGCTGTCATGTTGGCCGCCGCATGGTGGTCGGAGCGGCACGAGCCCTCGGCGAGCCTGCCGCTAGCCTGCCGGGGGTGACGTGGGAGACAGCCGCAGCACTCGGCACCGCTCTGGGCACGCTCGTGCTGGCCTTCGCCACGTTCGCGTCGGTGCGGTACGGAAACCGCTCGGCGCGGGCTGCCGAGCGATCGCTGCTCGCGGGACTCCGCCCCCTTCTGGTGGCGTCGCGTCCGCAGGACCTGGAGCAGAAGGTCGGCTTCGTCGACAACCACTTCGTGCATCTCCCCGGAGCCCAGGGCACCGCCGAGGTGACCGACGAGGCGGTCTACCTGACCCTCTCGCTGCGCAACGTCGGGCCGGGGGTTGCGGTGCTCGACGGCTGGTACGTCCACCCCGAACGGCTCGCCGGCGCCGATCAGGGGCCCGTGGACGTGTCACGGTTCCACCGGCTCACCCGGGACATCTACATCGCGAGCGGCGACGTCGGCTTCTGGCAGGGCGCGCTGCGGGAGCCCGACAGCGAGGAGTACCGCTCGCTCAGCGAGGTGATCCGCGAGCGACGCTCGCTGACGATCGACCTGCTGTACGGCGACTTCGAGGGCGGCCAGAGGGTCATCAGCCGCTATGCGCTCATGCCGCGCGACGACGACGGTTGGTACGCCTCCAACGCCCGACACTGGAACCTCGACCGGGCCGACCCGAGGTCCTAGGACCTTCGTCGCGTGGCCTCGCGTCCGGTTTGTCGCCAGGCTCGCGAAGGTGCGCACCCTTTCCGCTGGCCTCGCCCTGATCTGCCTCTGCGCTGCCTGTCAGGGCCATCCGTCCGCCTCCCCCACCGCCGCCTCCCCCACCGCCGCCAGCCCGACGCCGAGCGCCGTCGTCAGCAGCGCCGCGCCCAGCGCAACCTTCGCTCGGACGCCGTCACCCTCGCCCTCCCCGTCGCCCTCGCCGTCGCGGTCTCCGCGTCCCTCACCGACCGCGATGCGGACGGCCGCTCGCCCGACGCCGAGTCCGACCCCGAGCCCGACGCGCTCGCCCGCCGCCAAGCCGACGGTTCCCAACGGAACGACGCACACCATCCACATGCAGGCGCCCTACATGTTCATGCCGTCGAGCCTCACGATCGCCGTCGGCGACCGGGTGCGGGTCGTCAACGACGACACCACCCACCACACGTTCACCGACACGGGCACCTTCGACTCCGGCGACCTCGGCCAGAACGGCAGCTACACCTACCGGTTCACCAAGGCCGGCACGTTCGACTTCGTGTGCGACTACCACTCGTCGTTCGGCATGAAGGGCACCATCACCGTCCATTGACGTCCATTGACGTCCACGGTCGCGGGCAGCCGAGTGCACCTTTCCTTCACATGCGCCTGGCTGGGTCAGACCGAGCGCGAGAACGGTGCAGATTCAACATCCCTGTCGCGAGTAGCTCTCCCAAGGCGGCCTGGGAGACATCGAGAAGCGGCACCCTCGCCGTCGTCAGGTGTCGCGGACGGCTGCGCTTTCGGATGACCATTGAGCCACTAGAGCCGCTGCCTCCTCCTGCGCTGAAGGCCTGATGGAGGATGCGTGATCAGCTACACAGACGGGTCGATCAGGGGCAGGTGTCATGTCGTACGCCCTTGGACCCCGTGCGAATCCAGTCCTTCTCCCGAATCTCCGAGCCGCAGGCGTAACACATCGTTCCCGGCTCAGCGTGCAGGGCACCATCGACTGATTGTTCAGGGACGGCCTTCCCCCCAAGACTCGCTAGGGCAGCAGTGCCCGCTGAAGGACCGCCCGCACCAATGCCTATCGCACTACCAATGCCGGAAGCGTCCGTCATGTGTCCGACGCTAGACCTTTCGTGGTCCCTCGGGAAGTCGTCGGCACGGCGCCCCCTGCACTCTTCCCGCCACCCCGACCGTGGAGTAGCCGGCTCTCGCCGGCAGTGGGTAGCCGGTTAGACGAAGGGACCTCTGCGCTGAGAGCCAACATCCTGAGGCTTGTCAGGGGAGAGCCACGTGGTGCCAGCTTGCGCCCCCGTCAGTGGTGGCGTAGAGGCCGTCCAAGGCCGCGGACCGCTGGCCTTCGGCGTACTGCGCTGAACCGACACCGCCCTC
The DNA here is from genome assembly GCA_033851885.1 of Frankiales bacterium. Taxonomy (GTDB): domain Bacteria; phylum Actinomycetota; class Actinomycetes; order Mycobacteriales; family SCTD01; genus RYN-111. Next base: position 13,375 of record JAWWOJ010000538.1, read on the forward strand.
CTCAGCCGAGGTGAGCTCGCCGGCTCGGGGGCCGCCGTGGATGGCGTATCCGTCCTGGCCATTGGGGAAGTCGACGTCGTGGATGCCCTCTCCGCCATCGCCGAAGGCGAGGGTGTCCCTCCAGCTGCGGCCACCGTCGGTCGTGAGGGTCAGCATGGAGGCTCCACCTGAGGTGTTGAGCAGGTAACGCCCGCTGCTGATCTCAGTGAGATCAACGAGGTCGCCGCTGAAGGGAGGGTCCGGCAGCCGGATCCAGCTGGTTCCGCGATCGGTGGATAGCCACGCCAGCTTGCCTCCTGAACCGGCCGCGGCGCCGTCCTGGCAGCCCAGGACGAGGTCGCCGGTCGATGAGACTGCGGGTGGACAGCCGCGGTGCGGCAGTGTGGCCCGGGTTGTGCCGCGGCTACCGAGGATGACAAGGGC
>JAWWOJ010000554.1:0-13007 GCA_033851885.1 Frankiales bacterium
TGCTCGAGGCGTCAGCCGACCAGGGCGCCCGGGCCGCCCGGACCTTCCGGTCCGTCGTCCTCCCGCTGCTGTTTCCCGCCCGGGTCGCGGGGTCGATCTTCACCTTCTCGCTGTCGCTCGGGGACTACATCACCGTGAAGATCGTGGGCGGCACGAGCCAGCTGGTCAGCAACGTCATCTACGACAACATCACGACCGGCGGCAACCTCCCCTTCGCCGCAGCCGCGGCCTTCTTCCCGATCCTCGTGATGGTCGGCTACCTGGTCGGGGTCCGGCGCACCGGCGCCCTCGAGGAGCTGTAATGCCCACCGCCGTCGCCCGCCGCGTCCTGGCCGCCGTGATGGGGCTCGGCCTGATCGTCGTCTACCTGCCGCTGGCGGTCGTGCTGGTCAACAGCTTCAACAGCTCACGGACCTTTGCCTGGCCCCCGTCCCAGCTCACGACGCACTGGTGGTCGCAGGCGTGGCAGAGCACCGGCGCGCGCAGTGCCTTGCGCACGAGCGTCGAGGCAGGGCTCGGCGCGACCGCCATCGCCCTGGTGCTCGGCACGATGGCGGCCTTCGCGGTCGCCCGCTACCGCTGGTTCGGCCGCGAGTCGGTGTCGTTCCTGCTGCTGCTCCCGATCGCGCTACCGGGGATCGTCACCGGCATCGCCCTCAACAACGCGTTCCGCGTCGCGGGCGCCCGCTTCGGCCTGCTCACGATCATCATCGGCCACTCGACCTTCTGCGTCGTGCTGGTCTACAACAACGCGCTCGCCCGGCTGCGGCGGCTGGGCGGGACGCTGGAGGAGGCGTCGATGGACCTCGGCGCGGGGGTCTGGCAGACCTTCCGGTACGTGACGTTCCCGCTGCTCAGGTCGGCGCTGTTCGCCGGGGGGCTGCTGGCGTTCGCGCTGTCCTTCGACGAGATCATCGTCACCACGTTCACGTCCGCGCCGGGCGTGCAGACCCTGCCGCTGTGGATCTTCGGGAACCTGTTCCGGCCCAACCAGGCTCCAGTCGTGAACGTCGTCGCGGCGGCGCTGATCGTGCTCTCGGTGCTGCCGGTCTGGCTCGCGCAGCGGCTGTCGGGCGAACCCGTCGGCGCCCGCCACTGACCCGGAAGCGCCCGCCACCGAACCTGTACGAGACCGACTTCACGTCGTGATCTGGATGCAACCGGCGTCGGCGAGCGTTGTACGGGGTGATGATGATGACTGAGAACCCAGGAGACCGGCAGGTCGATGCCGAGCTGATCGCGCTGCACGACGCCTACGTCCGGCAGGTGAACGCAGCCGTGTCAGCCGACCGCGACGGCCTCGCCTGTGACCTTGCTCGGGACTTCTCCCACGATGCCCGCGAACTGCTCGCAGCCTCATCGCGAGGCGCACACTGGTGGCCTGGACTGCGCGACAAGGACAGCGCAGGGCGCTGACTCCTGGCACCATGCACGTATGCGGTCGCGGGTGCTCCTGATGGTCACGCTGGTCGTCCTGAGTGCGGTCACGCCCGGGACGGCACGGGCCGGCGCGCGAAGCTCCCAGCTCAACGCCGACCTGGCCAAGGTGGCGGCCGGCAGGGCGGACACCGTCTCCGTCAAGGTCCATGACGAGCGCACCCACCGGACCTACGCCTACCGGCCCTCGGCGGCCTACGACACCGCGAGCATCGTCAAGGTGGACATCCTGCAGACCCTGCTCTGGCAGCGCCAGAAGCGTGGGTTGTGGCTGACCCAGCAGCAGCAGAGCCTCGCCCACAACATGATCGTCCACAGCGACAACGACGCCGCGTCGGAGCTGTGGCGGGAGGTCGGCTACAGCTCGGGCGTCGCTGCCTACAACCGCGCGATCCACCTAAGCAGCACGACCTTCGACAGGGGCGGAGCCTGGGGGCTCACCCGCACCACCACCGCCGACCAGGTCACCCTCGTGCGCGCCGTCACGTTCGGCCCCGGGCCGTTGGCGTCCCGCGCCCGGCTCTTCGTACGGGGCCTGATGGGCCATGTCGAGCGGGACCAGGCATGGGGCGTGTCGGCCGGTGTGCCCCAAGGGCCCTACGTGGAGCTCAAGAACGGGTGGCTCCCCCGCTCGTCAGGCGGCTGGCGGGTCAACAGCATCGGGCACGTCCGCGTCCAGGGCCGCGACTACGACATCGCGGTGCTGTCGATGAACAACTCGTCGATGCAGTACGGGATCGGCACCGTCGAGGCGATGTCGCGCGCGGTCTACCGCGACCTCGGCTGAGCGAGCGCGCCGGTCAACGCGGGCCGACGCTGAAGAAGTCGCGACGTGACGGACCCAGGTACCGGTACAGCGAGCCCTGCTGGCGGGGCAGCACCCGGTGCGGGGTCACCCGACCGCCGACGTGGGTGTAGGTCAGCAGGCACACGAACTGCGGGTTGATGTCGAGCTCCATGGCGCGGACCGCACCGGCCTGCACCAGGAGTGTCGCCAGCTGCGCGGTCGTCACCCGGTCGGCGACGATGACGACAAGGAACCCGCGCGCGGTGATCCCGACGCCGCTCCGATAGGTCGCGTGCCGGTGGTGGAGGGTGTTGCCCCAGACGCGCGAGTCGTCCTGACCCACCGTCGGCGCCGGCCGGCCGCCGTCGACTAGGAGGTCGAGGTTCTGCCGGGCGACGGGAACGGACGCATCACGGACCGGGTCGTAGGCCCGGACGTTCGCGCGACCCGTGCGGTCGATGAGCAGGGTGGCCGCCCCCGGCCGAAGCCGCCCGTGCACCCGGTTGCCCTCGCGGGTGCCGCCCCGCGAGCCGGTGTTGGTGAACCCGGCGTTGAAGGTCGCGAGGACGGTGGCCCGTTCCCGAGCCGTCAGGGTGTCCGGGGCCGACCAGCCGGTGCCGCCGGGCACGACCGTCCCGGGGTGCCAGCGGATCATCACGAGGCGTTGGTCGACCACCATCCGCGCGGCCTCCCAGCCCCCCTTCGCCGCGGGAAACAGCGTGACAGTGATGCCGTCGTCGCCGGACACGACGGCCGGGCGGCTGATCGCGGGCGCCGGGCTCGGGGTGGCATGAGGGCTCACCGCGGGCCGCGAGGAGATGGCCTGCGGAGCCGACGACTGGCAGCCGCTCAGGAGCATCGCGCCCAGGGCACAGCCGGCCACGGCCCGACGCTGCGCGTTCGACCGAGGCATGGGACCGATCCTCGGACCTCGTGCCTGAGGGAACGCTGCACGTGCGCCCGACTGTGCCCCACCTGAGAAGCGGGACGGCTCACAGGCGCGTCGAGGGCTGTCCGGGCGCCCGACGGGCATTCTTGGGGGGTGCCAGCCCAGCGAACCCTCTCGGCCCGCGTCCGGCGCCGACGGGCCGGGATCACGATGCTCGCCGTGGTCACCGCGGTGTTCGCGGTCACCCACCTGGGTCCCCACGACCGAGGCGGCCACGTCGGCGGCAAGGCACCGGTCAGCCAGCAGCTCACCGAGGACAGTGTCCCTCACGGCGTCACCCCCGGGCCGGTCAACGTCTATGCCCACACGAGGGTCGGTGACCTGACGGCTGCGACCCGCTCGGTGCCCTACCTGCTCTATGTCCCCGAGAGCGCCGGGCGCGGCGTGGACGTGGTCGACCCGAGGACCCTCAGAGTCATCGGGCACTACCCCACCGGGCTGGACCCGCAGCACGTCGTGCCCTCCTACGACCTGCGCACGCTGTGGTCCACGAACGACCTGGCCAACACCGTGACGCCGTTCGACCCGCGCACCGGGCGACCCAGAGGTCCCGCCCTGGCCGTCAACGACCCCTACAACATGTACTTCCTCCCCGGCGGCAAGCTCGCGATGGTCGTGCAGGAGCAGCTGCAGACGCTGGCGTTCTACGACGCGCAGACCATGGCGCCGGTGTCCCAGACCAAGGTCGACTGCGCCGGCGTGGACCACGCCGACTTCACCGCGGACGAGAAGACCCTCATCGCGTCCTGCGAGTTCAGCCACCGGTTGCTCCGCCTCGACGTCGCCTCCCAGAAGGTCACCGGCTACCTCGACCTCCCGCGCTCCTCGCCGCAGGACGTGCGGCTCACCCCTGACGGCAAGCACTTCCTCGTCGCCGACAAGAAGCTCGGCGGCGTCACGGTCATCGACGCGCAGCGCTTCCGCCGTACCGGCTTCATCACGACGGGCGCGGACGCGCACGGCATCTACCCCAGCCGCGACGGCCGGCTGATGTACGTGAGCAATCGCGGCGCCGGGACGATCAGCGTGGTGGACCCGGTGCAGCTCAGGGTCGTCGCCACCTGGCGACTGCCGGGGGGCGGCAGCCCGGACATGGGCGGTGTGAGCCCCGACGGCCGCTACCTCTGGCTGTCGGGACGGTACGACGCGACGCTGTACGAGATCTCCACCCGGGACGGTCATCTGGTGGCGCAGGTGCACGTCCCGGCGAAGCCGCACGGGGTGTGCGTGTGGCCGCAGCCGGGGCGTTACTCGCTGGGCCACACCGGCAACATGCGCTGACGCTCAGGAAGCGCTTGGGCACGACAGGCCAGAGTCAGACCATGGCCCGAGGGAGCTCTCCGCGTCGGCGTCGCACGTGGCGGGTGATCGGTGCACTGCTGGCCGTGTTCCTGCTCGTCGTCGGCGTCTCGATCACCCGCTCCCTCACCGCGCCGGGCACGGACAGCACGGCGGCGCGACTGGCGGAGTGGGCACGCGGTCACTGGCTGTCGGCCGTCGTCGACCGCCTCGAGCGCGTGACCTACCACGCCCCCAAGGTCGGCGGGACCCCCGCGGCGACCTCCCCGCTGGTGGCCACCACGCCGGACACCCACGGACAGGTGGGGCTGCAGCCGATCCGACCACTCGCCACCCCCGCCCTTCCAGGCGAAGGGGCCTGGCACGTGCTGAAGGCGGTCGGCGGCCGGCCCGTCCTGCAAGCGGCCTTCCTCCGGCCGGACGCGGTGCACACCTCGTACACCGCCGCGGTCGCCTGGATGGACCCGACGAGGGTCCGGTTCGTGCTGCACCCGGGGACGCAGGAACCGGGTCACGGTCCCTGGTCGGTCGGTAGCTCGATCAGCCTGGCGGAGCGCCCCACACTGCTGGCGGCCTTCAACGGAGGGTTCCGGATCGACGCGGCGCGCGGCGGCTTCCTCGAAGGCGGCCACCACGTAGGAGCGCTACGGGTCGGGGCGGCATCGTTCGTGGTGCTGCCGAACGGGAGGGCCACGGTGGGGCAATGGGGCCGCGACGTCGGACCCGGCACTGCGCTGTCGGCAGTCAGCGCCGTGCGCCAGAACCTCGACCTGCTGGTCGACAAGGGCACTCCCGCGGCCGGCCTGGACGCCAATACGGGCGGACGGTGGGGGCGGACGCTCGGCAACAAGTTCTACGTCTGGCGGTCCGGGGTGGGCGTCACGCGCTCGGGCGCCCTCGTCTACGTGGCCGGCAACCGGCTGTCGGCCGGGTCGCTGGCCGAGCTGCTTGTGCGCGCCGGCTGCGTCAGGGCGATGGAGCTCGACATCAACCCAGAATGGACGAGCTTCATCACCTACTCCCCAGGCCATGCGCAGAACCTGCTGCCTGACATGCAGCGGTCGCCGCACCGGTACGACACCACCTCCACCCGGGACTTCGTCACCGTCAGCCTGGGCAGCTGATGACAGCCGTCGCCGAGCGCACGCCTGGACGCGCGGCATCCACTCGGGCGCTGCTCACCGCGACGCGCCCCAAGCAGTGGGTCAAGAACCTGCTGGTCCTCGCGGCACCCGCGGCAGCGGGCGTCCTGTTCAAGCCGTCCGTCGCGGTGCACGTCGTGCTCACGCTCGTCGCCATGACCCTGACGTCGGCAGCCTGCTACCTGACCAACGATGTCCTGGACCGGCACGTGGACCGGCTGCACGTCGTCAAGTCCCGGCGGCCTATCGCCTCGGGAGCGGTCTCCGTGCAGCGGGCGCTGGCCACCGCCGCGGTGCTCGGGGGGCTCGGGCTCGCGCTGGCTGCCGCCATCGCGGTGCAGGTGCTCGCCGTGGCCGCGACCTACGCGACGCTGACGTTGCTCTACGCGGTGCGCCTCAAGCACGTGCCGTGGCTCGAGCTGGCCGTGGTCGCGTCCGGCTTCGTGCTGCGCGCGCTGGCGGGAGCGGCCGCCGCGTCCGTCGATGCGTCCGAGTGGTTCCTCGTCGTCGTGACGTCGGCGGCCCTCATCATCGTCGCCGGCAAGCGGACGAGCGAACTGGTCTCGGAGGGCGTCCGAGCGCGTCCCGTCCTGCTCAGCTACCGCCGTGGGCAGTTGCGCGCGGTGACTCTCGGGGCCACCGGCGCACTGGTCTGCAGCTACGCGGGGTGGGCCGCCTTCCGCCCCGATCCCCTAGCCAGCCGACTGGCACTCGCCTCTCTGGTTCCCGTGCTCCTCGTCCTGGGCCGATGGGCGCGCGAGACCGCACGTGGCCTGACCGGCGCGCCGGAGGACGTCCTGCTCCTCGACCCCTGGGTCCGCGCGGGGGTGCTGGCCTGGGGCTGCCTGTTCGTCTCCACCGTGCTCGTGGCACTGCCAGGATGAGCGGACCCCGCCGTGGACCACACTGCGGGCATGACGGATGCGCGGCCGACGGCGACCACGTCGGTCGTCGCCCGGTTGCGGGCGGCGGGGTGCGTGTTCGCCGAGGAGGAGGCGGAGCTGCTCCTCCAGGCCGGCGGGGGCGCACTGATCGACCGCCGGGTCGCCGGTGAGCCGTTGGAGCACCTGCTCGGCTGGGTGTCGTTCGCCGGCCTGCGGGTGGCGGTCGGTCCCGGCGTGTTCGTGCCCCGCCGGCGTACGGAGCTGATGGCGCGCGTCGCGATCGGGCGCAGACCCGCTGTGCTCGTCGAGCTCTGCTGCGGGGCGGCCGCGGTGACCGCGACCGTCGAGGCCTCCCTTCCCGACGTCGAGACGTGGGCGACCGACATCGATCCCCTCGCGGTCTCCTTCGCCAGCCGCAACATCCGGGGTACGGCGATCGCGGGTGACCTCGACGAGGCGCTGCCCGCGACGCTGCTGGGGCGGGTCGACGTGATCGCCTGCAACGCGCCGTATGTGCCGTCCGCCGAGGTGCGGCACCTGCCTCCGGAAGCTCGGGACCACGAGCCGCTGATCGCCCTCGACGGCGGCGACGACGGGCTCCACGTGATCAGGCGCGCGGCGGCCCGCGCGCCGAGGTGGCTCGCCCCGGGCGGGGCGCTTCTCGTCGAGGTGAGCGACGCGCAGGTCGCCGCCGCGTCGGCGGCCGTGGCGGCCGTGGGGCTGCGACCGGACGTGCAGCGCGACGAGATGTGCACCGTCCTGATCGGTGTGTCCACAGCCGGGTTCGCCGAGGGCCCAGGGCATCTCGCGTCCTCCTAGCGTCCGGGGTCCGTCTCCTCGACCCGAAGGACCGCTGATGCTCCGCGCCCTGCTCGCCCCTCTCCCCCTGTTGCCGGTCCTGCTGGCAGCGCCGGCCACGGCCCCCTGGGTCGTCTCCACACCCGGGTCCCCGCAGCCCCTCCTCCGGCAGCTGCACGTCACGGCCGCCCGGGTCTTCGCCCACGGCTTCGAGGCGCGGCTCGGCCCCGGCCAGGTGCGTCGGCTCGAGCAGCTGCCCGGCGTCGTCGTCGAGCCCGACCATCCGCTGTCCCTGACGTCGACCACCCAGAGCACGACGAGCTGGGGGCTCGACCGCATCGACCAGCGGTCCCTGCCGCTCAACGGTCACTACCGCTACGCCAACACAGCGAGCACGGTGCATGCCTATGTGATCGACACGGGCATCGCCAGCGCCCACCCCGACTTCGAGGGTCGCGCCACCGTCGGTTATGACGCCCTTGGCGGCAACGGTCAAGACTGCAACGGGCACGGCACCCACGTCGCCGGCATCGTCGGCGGCGCGTCCTACGGGGTCGCGAAGCGGGTCCACCTCGTCGCCGTGCGGGTCATGGACTGCAGCGGACGCAGCACGACCAGCGCCGTGCTCGCCGGCCTCGACTGGGTGCGGCAGCACGCCGTCAAGCCCGCCGTCGCCAACCTCAGCCTCGGCGGCACCTTCTCGGCCGTCCTCGACCGCGCGGTGGACGAGCTCGCCGACAGCGGAGTCTTCGTCTCCGTGGCGGCAGGCAACAGCAACAGTGACGCCTGTCAGTCCTCGCCCGCCGCCGCAACGCGCGTCGTGACCGTCGCCGCCACGGACCGCACCGACACCCGGGCCCCCTGGAGCAGCACCGGCAGCTGCGTCGACGTCTTCGCGCCCGGCGTCAACGTCCCGTCCGACTGGCCAGGTGGCGGCAGCAGGGTGCTGTCGGGCACGTCGATGGCCGCGCCGTTCGTCGCCGGCGCGGCAGCCGTCTACCTCGCGAAGCACCCTTCGGACAGCACGGCGGCGGTCAACGCCTGGCTGGAGAGCCATGCGACCGCCGGCAAGGTCAAGCGCGACCCGAGCGGCACGCCGAACCGGCTGCTCTACACCGGATCGATCTGAGCCCCACACTGGGCAGGTGCTGCTCCTACTCCGACGCAAACTGTTGTGGCTCGTCGTCCTCGTCCTCGTGCTGCTCCCGTTGCTGCCCGAGGTCACGATGCGGCTCGCGACCTGGGGCGGCCGCTACTCCGACGCCGGCAGCACGCCGACGCGAAGCGTCGCCATCGTCTTCGGCGCCGGGCTGCGGGGGGACGGCACCCCGTCGCCGTTCCTGCAGCAGCGGCTCGACCTGGCTGTGCAGCTCTACGACAGGCACCGCGTGCGCGCGCTGCTCGTCACCGGAGACAACGCGACAACGAGCCACAACGAGCCGGCGGCGATGAAGGACTACCTCGTGCTGCACGGGGTGTCGGCCACCGACGTGGTGATCGACGACGCCGGGTTCTCGACCTACGACTCCTGCTATCGCGCCAAAGCGGTCTTCGGCGTGCACGACGCCGTGGTCGTGACCCAGGGCTACCACCTTCCGCGCGCGGTGTTCACCTGCCGCCGGCTCGGCATCGACACCGTGGGCCTCGGGGGCTCGGAGCTGAGCCGGTTCCCGTCGGACACGCTGCAGTACTCGGCTCGCGAGCTGCTCAGCAGCATCAAGGCGTCGTGGCAGCTGCTGACCAGGCCCAAGCCCCACTTCCTCGGCCCGCACGACCCCGGTCTCGACAGCGCGACGGCCGCGGGCCGCCCCTGATCAGAGCAGGTAGATCAGGGCGGTGACGAACCCCAGGAACAGCAGGATGCCGAGCAGCCCGAACGCCCAGGTCAGGTCGTCACGCTCGTCCTCGTGCGCACCCTCGCCGAGCAGCTCGGGCAGGGTCGCGTCGCGGTAGCGGTCCGGGTCGGACTCCGGGTCGGACTCCGGGTCGAGGGTCATCCCATGTGCGGGTAACGGTGATCCGTCGGGGGCACCGACGTCGTTTTGATGACGCGAGGCGACGACCAGCGGTAGAGGTTGAGCACCGAGCCCGCCTTGTCGTTGGTGCCGGATGCCCGCGCCCCGCCGAACGGCTGCTGCCCGACAACGGCGCCGGTCGGCTTGTCGTTGACGTAGAAGTTCCCGGCCGTATAGCGCAGCGCCTGCGACGCCTCGGCGATCGCATACGGGTCGTCCGCGAAGACCGCCCCGGTCAGGGCGTAGGGCGCCGCCGCGTCGACCAGCGGCAGTACGTCCGCCCAGTCGTCGTAGACATAGACGCCGAGAACGGGGCCGAAGAACTCCTTCGTCATCACGTCGTGCCGTGGGTCGGACGTCTCGACCACGGTGGGCTGCACGAAGTAGCCCTCGCTGTCGTCGGCGGTGCCACCCGCGTGGACGGTGAGCGCCGGGTCGTCGTGCGCCGAGCGCACGACGCCGGCGAGCCGGTCGAACGCCCGCCGGTCGATGACGGCTCCGCCGAAGTTCGAGAAGTCCGTGACGTCGCCGTAGCCAAGCGACGAGGTCCGGTCGACGAGCGCGTCGCGCAGCCCCCCCTCCCACATCGCCCGCGGCAGGTAGGCCCGCGAGGCCGCCGAGCACTTCTGCCCCTGGTACTCGAAGGCGCCCCGGACGAGGGCGACCTCGAGCGCGGCCACGTCGGCCGACGGGTGTGCGAGCACGAAGTCCTTGCCGCCGGTCTCCCCGACCAGCCGGGGGTACGAGCGGTAGCGCGCGATGTTGTTGCCGACCTGCTGCCAGAGGTGCTGGAAGGTCGCGGTCGAACCGGTGAAGTGGATGCCGGCCAGCTGCGGGTGCTCGAGCGCGGCGCCCGAGGCGGCACCGAACCCGGTCACCATGTTGACGACGCCGGGCGGCATCCCGGCGGCCTCGAGCAGCCGCATCGTGAAGTGCGCGGCTAGCTGCTGCGTGGGCGAGGGTTTCCACACGACGGTGTTGCCCATCAGTGCCGGCGCCAGCGGCAGGTTGCCGGCGATGGCGGTGAAGTTGAACGGCGTGATCGCGACGACGAAGCCCTCGAGGGGCCGGTGGTCCATCCGGTTCCAGACCCCGGGCGAGGAGATCGGCTGCTCGGCCAGCACCTGCCGACCGAACGCCACGTTGAAGCGCAGGAAGTCGATGAGCTCGCACGCGCTGTCGATCTCAGCCTGGAAGCAGGTCTTGCTCTGGCCCAGCATGGTGGCCGCGTTGAGGGTGTCGCGCCAGGGTCCGGCGAGCAGGTCGGCGGCCCTGAGGAGCACGGCGGCACGATCGTCGTACGAGGTCTCGCGCCAGGCCGGCGCTGCCCGCAGGGCAGCATCCACCGCGGCCTGCCACTCGCTTGCCGGCGACTCCGCGGTCACCCCGAGGACGGCGCGGTGGCGGTGCGGCTGCACGACGTCGATGCGGTCCCCGGCTGCCAGCGCCGAGATCCCGTTGATGGTCGTCGGCAGATCGATGCGCTCGGCGCCCAGCTCCTTGAGCCGGGCCTCCAGCGAGATCCGCTCCGCAGATCCGGGGGCGTAGGAGCGGATCGGCTCGTTGGCCGGAGAGGGGACGGACGTGACGGCATCGAGCATCCACCCCTGGTGCCACCGACGACGTTCTAGTCTCGGTCTCGTGGAGCAGGTGGTCGCGTTCAGCCGGTACGTCGGACTGGTCGTGGCGGTCTTCGCCGCGCTGCTCGTGGCTCCGCGGGCGACGACGGCGGCCTGGGCCTTCGCCCGCCGCGGGTTCCGTCGCGCTGAGGCCGACGAGGTCGTGCCCGTCCAGGTCCGGACGGGCGTGCGGACCAGCGGCCGTCGGCACCTGCACCACTTCCACGGCGATGACCCGAGCGACCGCTCCGAGGTGCTCGACACCCATGGTCCGCGGCATCGGGTGAGGGCTGCCGGGTGGGACCTCGCCCCGCTGCTCGAACTGGTGGACCGGCGCGCTGTCCTGGTGCTGGTGACGGGCCTGCTGCTCGTCTTCGCCGGGGACGTGGTGCGGCTGCTGCCCGACGGTGCCGTGCTGGGCGGCGACCTGCTGATCGTGGTCGTGACCTTTGTGGTGATGCGGCACGTGATCTACACCTATGTGCCGGTCCAGCGTCTGGACCTGACGCGCCACCTCGAGCGCGCGCACGCGCCGTTCGACCAGCTGATGCGGCTGGTCCTGCTGTCGGTCGCGGTGGCACTGCTCGTGACCTGGCCCAGCCAGGTGGGCTGGCAGCTCGCCTCGCACAGCCTGGGTGGCGAGCTGCACGACCAGCGGCTCGTCGTCGCCTGGGCCTGCGAGCTGCCCTGGCTGCTGGGCGTCAGCTGGATCCTGGTGCGTCACCGGGTGGCTGCTTCTCCCGCCAGGTGACCCCGGTCATCCTCGTTCGAGCAGCGGTCCGATCTCCTGCCTCGCCCACCACTGCAGCTCGTGCCCTTCGGCCTGCTCGACCCGGAACGCCGCGTCGTCGGACCCGAGGTCGGCCTCGATGACCGCATCAGCCGCGACCGTCACGTCGGGTACCGCGGACGGATCGTCGACGTGGACGGCCTGCACCAGCCGCAGGGCTACGGCGTCCGCGACCTTCACGGCTGCCCGGTCGACGTGCGGGGCCGCGGTCACCACGTCATCGGGCACCTCGGCGACGACGACCACCCTGCGCCGCACCGCATCGGGGTCCGCGTCGAGCAGCCGCACCGACGCCCGGGCGGCCAGGGTCAGCGCGGAGTACTCGAGCTCTTCCAGGTCGCCCTCGGCGTACCACTCACGCAGAGCCGGCGTGACCGCGTAGCCGGGTAGCGGCGGCTCGCCGACGACCCCGTTGTCGAGCAGCCGGCGCAGCTCGTTGAGGGTCGACGGCAGGTAGACGCGCATCAGGCCGCCAGCGCGGACGCGGAGGTCGCCAAGGCGGTCTCGAGCACCTGGACGCGCCGCCGCGGGTCCATCATGTTGGCCCCGATCACCTCGAGGTCGGCCGCCGTCGGGCCGAGGAACGTCACCTTGGTCCCCGTGGCCGCGACCTTCCTCACCTCGTTGAGCACGCGCCGCGTCATGATCCGCCGGAACCGGCGCTCGATGCGGGCCGCCACCTCCGTCGGGGAGTCGAACGTGATCGACGTCATCGGCGACAGCACGTAGACCTCGTCGAGCCCCAGCCGCGTGACCAGGTCGACCGACGTCGGTGAGCACACGCCGCCGTCGACATAGCGGCGCTTGCCGATCCTGACGGGCTGGTACCAGCCCGGGATGGCGCAGGACGCCATGACGGCGTCCCGCAGGTCCGCGAGCGGCTGGCCGACCTGTCCGAACGGGACCCGGCGGCCGGAGTCGTAGTCCATCGCCACGATCCATGTCCGGCCGCCCGGATGTCGCGGCGGTGCCCATCCCCCGTCGGGCAGCATGGCGTCGACGAGCCGTCCGATCGGTGCGATGTCACCGCGCCCCTCCGGCAGCGCCGCGGACAGTGCGCCGAGCGGCGTGACCCGCCAGGGGTGCAACGCCGCACCGATCAGGCCGCGCGGCGAGCCGATCCCGATCCTGGGCAGGGGCGGCAGTGCGCCGCCCGCCTGCTCGGCGTCGAAGTCGATGCGGGCGCCGGGCTTGCCCTGCTGGGTGTCGAGCAGGTCGTCCACGGTGAGCCCGCAGGCCAGTGCGGCCGCAAGGACGGAGCCGGCGCTGGTGCCGATCAGCACGTCG
>JAWWOJ010000580.1:0-7151 GCA_033851885.1 Frankiales bacterium
CACGTCCACCGAGGCCCTCGTCCTGTCCCCGCAGGGCCACGTCGAGCACCACCTGCACCTGACCGAGACGGGCACCGAGGTGCTCGCGCACGTCGAACCCGGCACCGGTGCTGCGCTGCTCGGCTACCTCGACTCGATGCGTTTCCTGCTCCGGGTCGAGGTCGCACCCGTGCCCGAGCTCGTGGTCCAGTGGACGCCCGTTGAGGGCTACGCCCTGGTGCCGTCCGTCGAGGGCACCGTCGGGGTGATGGCCTTCGAGGCGCTGCGGATCGCCGACGGCCGCCCTCGGCTCGGCCTCGACACCGACCACCGCACACTCCCGCACGAAGTCGGCTGGCTCGGCTCCGCGGTCCACCTCGACAAGGGCTGCTACCGAGGTCAGGAGAGCGTCGCCCGCGTCTGGAACCTCGGCCGGCCGCCGCGCAGGCTCGTCCGCCTGCACCTCGACGGCTCCGATGTGACGCTGCCCGCCGTCGGTGCAGACGTACTCCTCGACGGCCGGGCCGTCGGCCGGATGGGCAGCTCCGCACGGCACTTCGAGGAGGGACCCATCGGGCTGGCCCTGCTCAAGCGCACTGTCCCGGCCGATGCCGCGCTGACGGTCGACGGCGTCGCTGCCGTCGTGGACGAGCTCGAGTTCGTCGTACCCGAGTCGCCGGCTCGCGCCTCCGCCGACGCCCGCGCGGACCTGCTCCGCTTCCGTTGATCCACGGAGATTTGACGTGCTTTCCAGCCTAAGGCGCCCACGAACTCGCGGTGGATCAACGCAGGAGCGGCCCGCGCGGACGGATCTCCAACCCGGGAGGGTCGCCGAGTCCCCGTCCGAGGCGGTCCGAGGCCTGGGCGATCAGAGCACGCACCCAGGCGGCCGGATCCTGCCGCAGCTGCCACGGTGTGCGGTGCAGCAGATCAACGGCCTTGGCCGCCGCGGTGTGCCGGTTGAGGGTGTGCGCGAGCTTCGCCTGCGTGGCGTTGTGGTGCTCGACCGAGTCGAGCTCGCCGCCCGATCCCGTGCCCACGAGGAAGACATCCGGCTGGCACAGGAAGCTGCCCGCGAGGTAGAGGTCGGGGTTCACATAGAACGGCCAGCCGCAGCCGATCATCGCGTCCACCGCCTCGGCCTCCGGGGGCGACGCGCACCCGCGATCGGCGTCGAGCACGGTCCGCCGCGTCCACGCCGTACCCCCGACCGCACCCTCGTCCAGCAGCGTCGTCAGGTCCTTCGTCGTCACTCCCTTGGCCACCGCCCCGATGACCAGCCCGCGCACGTCACGCAGGCTCACGCACTCACGCGCGCCGTCGTAGACCGCTCGCGTCGCGTCGGCCATGCGCGCGCCGGCGAGGCTCCAGGTGTCGACGGCCTCGAGGTCCCAGCACCGGCGGACGACGATCTCCGGGTACGACGGGCGGCGCACGTCCTTCCCCACGAGCACGTGGACGGAGGTACTGCCGGGCACCCACGGCAGCTCGAGCTCTCGAGCCGCGAGCAGGCCGGTGACGACGGGTGCAGGTCTGCGGCTTGCGCCCGGGCAGCCGGGCCTGCGCGTGCTTGATGGCGGCGTGGGCGCGCGTGGTGTCGGTGACCGGGCCGAACGCGTACATCCCGCGCCACATCCGCTCGACGTCGCCTGCCTTGACGAGGCGCGTCACCGCCGGCACATCGACGCCACGTGCTGCCAGCTCCGACGCGCTCACCGCCCGGAACGACTTCCTACCGAGCTCGATCCCGATCGCCAGGGCTTCTGACATGCGCATCGGGCCAGCGTCGGCCCTTGGCGAGTACGGCGGGCTGGTTGTCGTACCGGTTGTGGACAGCCCCACACCCGGTGATCCACGGAGAGCTACGAGTGGATCAAGTGCTCCGATCCACCAGCAACTCTCCGTGGATCAACGGCCGAAGAGGCCCTTCTTCTTCGGCTTGCTTGCGGCGGGGTGAGCGGCCTTCGAGGGCGGTCGGCTTGGCCCAGTGGGCGCGGGCGGCTCGTCCTCGTGGCCGAGTGAGGACAGCTCACGGAACAGCGAAGCCATGTCGGTGTCCGCCGGCGGGTAGGTCCGCAGCGGCGCCTCCTCGATCTCGTCCTCGACGTGCTCCTCGATCTGCACGACGGTCTCGATGGGGGCGACCATGGTGTCGCCGGCGGTCGCGGCCGCGGCGCTGAGCTCGGCGAAGGCGTCCGCGGTGTGCAGACGCTGCTGGGAACTGCGGGCCTGCTCCTCGGCCTCGGCGGCGAGTCGGGCCTCTTCCTCGGCGAACAGGCGGGCGGCCTCTTGCTCAGCAGCGATGCGCGCGGCCTCCGCTTCGGCGGCCTGCTTCTCGGCGGCTTCGCGTAGTTCGGCCTCGACGCGGGCGCGCTCAGCTTCCTCGGCGGCGGCCTGCGCGGCGGCGAGTCGGGCCTCTTCCTCGGCGAACACGCGGGCGGCCTCGGCGGCGGCGGCTTCAGCTTCGGCGGCTTCGCGTAGTTCGGCCTCGACGCGGGCGCGCTCGGCTTCCTCAGCGGCGGCCTGCTCGGCGGCGACGCGGGCCTCTTCCTCGGCGAACAGGCGGGCGGCGTCTTCCTCAGCAGCGATGCGGGCGGCTTCGGCTTCCTCAGCAGCGGCCTGAGCTTCCTCGGCGGCGGCCTGCTCGGCGGCCACTCGGGCCTCTTCCTCGGCAGCGAGGCGGGCGGTCTCTTCCGCCTCAGCGGTGGCGGCCTCGGCGGCAGCCCGCTCCTCAGCGGCCTGGCGAGCAGCGGCCAGGTTGACGATCTCGGCCTGGTGGTCGGCGGCCAGCGCCTCGGCCTCGGCCTCGGCCTCGGCCGCCCGGGCGGCCTCCAGCTCGGCCTGGGCCTGGGCTAGCTCGTCGGCGTCGGCGGCGCGGCGCTTGGCGTGCGCCTTGGCGCGGGCCTCCTGGCGCTTCTCGCGCGCTTCCTCCGCGAGGGTCATCGGCTTGGGGATCTTGCTGCGGCCCCGCTTGGGGGCGGCGAACAGGTCGTCGGAGGCACTGCTGTCGTCACCGAGCAGCGCGGACAGGGCCTGCGACACCCGCCCGACGGAGGCGTCGATCTCGTCCGAGGCGGCGGTGCGGTTGTCGAGGGTGCGGTCCTCGCGGAGCGCCTTCGCGACCAGGTTGGCGACGTCGGCCGGGCTCATCTCCTCGGCCTGCGCTGGGATGACGATCTCGGACTCCGACGCGGGGGCGAAGGCCATGGCCAGTCGCGACGTCACCGAGTCGACGGAGGGAGCCGGCGGCGCGGCGGTCTCGGCGCCGACCAGCACCTCCTCGACCTCGAGCAGGCCGGAGCGGACGAGGGAGTAGACGACCTGGCCGGCCTCGAAGAGGGTGAACCCGCACTCGCGGGCGAGCTCCGACACCGAACGTACGCCGTCGACCTTGCACAGCAGCGACCACGACTCGGGGTCGATCGACATCTCGGCGTCGGTCTGGCCGGCGGCCGACAGCATGGGTACGGCGTCCGGCCCGTGCAGGACCTCGGTGATGACGTCCCACTGGGCGCGGCGCTGCTCGACGGACTCGAGGAGCTCCTCGACGGAGGTCGGCGGTGCGACGTCCTCACGGGTCCGCTCGTTGACGCGGAACTTCCAGCTGCCGGTGGGCCAGCGCATCAGGTCGCTGGTCTGCTCGCGCAGCTGCTCATGGACGAACGATTCGACGATCGGCTGGTCGACGTACCCGAGGTGCACGAGCAGCTCGCCGAGTCGCCAGCCCTGGAGCTCGGTGCGCTGCGCCTCGAGCGCCTCCGCGAGAGCCTCGGGTCCGAGGGCTCCGCTCGAGACGAGGCGCGCGCCGAGCTGGGGACGCCGGCCGGGTACCTGGACCGAATAGACCTGACCACCGCGGAGGAAGACCTTGGCCGTGCCGCCCACGCCGTCGTCGACATGCAGGCAGCCGGAGACCACGCCATCAGCCAGTTGGCGTAGGACCGCGGGCAGCGGGGTGGTGACCAGATCGCCCTTGAGCACGCTCGGTCAGCTCCTCTCGCTGGGTTGTCGGCTGTACTCATGCCTTCGGCACGATGAGCGTGCTTGTTGAGCCGATCGGGTCAGTCTCTTGCGGGATCTGACACGATGGTGCGACCCACCCATCCCCGACAGTGGAGGACCTCGCGTGAGCGCCGAGCAGGGCAGCCGCCGGATCGACCGTGTCCTCGCTGACGACTACCTCGTCGGCCTCGGAGACCTCCCCCTCGCCGACGTCCGCGGGCTGCGTGACGAGGCCGAGCAGGAGGAAGTCGACCTGTCCTACATCCGGCGCCTCATCCAGGGCCGGCTGGACATCGTGCGGGCCGAGCTGAACCGCCGCGAGGGTGGCGCCGAGGGCACCCTTGTCGAGAACCTCGCGCAGGTCCTCGCCGACGAGCCGCGGGCGGGTGCGCGCGGCATGGGCCGGCACAGCACGATCGAGCCGAGCCGGGTCGACAGCCACCGCCGCTACGTCGAGGCACTGGTCGCCGATGTCGACCTGTCCGACACGTCGGCGCGGTCCAGTGACGAGCTGCACCACGCCATGCGCGTGCTGAGCGACGAGGAGCAGTCGGTGTCGGCGAAGCGCCGCCGGGTGCAGACCGTCATGGACGCGTGCTCGGCCGAGATCACCCGCCGTTACAAGGACGGCGAGGCGGACGTCTCCGCCCTCCTCAACGACGCTTGATCCTCGCCGAGGTCACCCGCTCCGGTTTCGTCGAAGGCAGCCACCACGGGCACGTTCTTGCCGTACGCCCGGACGGCGCGGTCGCACTCGCGCTCGGAGACGTCGACCGTCCGATCCTGCCCCGCTCCTCGAACAAGCCGCTGCAGGCGGCGGCGATGCTGGACCTCGGCTGGGAGCCCGCGAACGACGAGCAGCTCGCGGTCGCGACGTCCTCCCACAACGGCGAACCAGGCCACCTGTCCGTCGTCCGGGCGATCCTCGGCGACCTGACGCTGCAGACCCCGGCGATGCCGCCCGTGAGCGAGGCGGCCTGGCACGCGATCCTGCGGGCCGGGGGCGAGGCGACGCCGCTGACCCTGAACTGCTCCGGCAAGCACGCCGCGATGTTGCGGACCTGCGTGACCAACGGGTGGGACACCGACAGCTACCTGTCCCCGGACCACCCGCTGCAGCGGGCCGTGAAGGACGCCCTCGCCACGATGGCCGGTGAGCCGGTCGCCCATGTCGCGGTCGACGGCTGCGGTGCCCCGCAGCACGCGCTGACCTTGCGCGGTCTGGCACGCGCGTTCGCCGGGCTGGACCCCCGCGTCGCCGCAGCGATGTCCGGCAACCCCTGGTACGTCGGCGGCACCGGCCGTGACGTCACCCGGCTGATGGAGGGCGTGCCGGGGCTGGTGGTGAAGGACGGCGCCGAGGGGGTCTGTGCCGCGGCCCTGCCCGACGGGTCCGTCGTGACACTGAAGATCGAGGACGGCGGCGGCCGGGCGCGCACGCCGGTCCTGGTCGCCGCGCTGCGCGCGCTCGGCCTCGACGCCGCCGTGTTCGACGAGTTGGCCGAAACCTCAGTGCTGGGTGGCGGCAAGCCGGTTGGCTCCGTCCGGGTGGTGTTCTGAGGCGTTCCGCTGGGCAGGGACCCTGCATGCTGGTCGCAGGTCGTTACGAGCTCGGCGAGGTCCTCGGCACCGGTGGGATGGCGCGGGTCTATCGCGCGACCGACACGGTGCTCGGTCGCGACGTCGCGGTGAAGCTGTTCCGCGACGATCTCGATGACGATGCGGCGATCCGCGCGCAGACCGAGATGCAGACCCTCGCGGGTCTGCAGCACCGCGGACTGGTCGCGGTCCACGACGCGGGTACGGCGGACGGCCGGCCGTTCCTCGTCATGGAGCTGGTCGAAGGGACGACCCTCGTCGGGGCGTCGGCGGACCTGATGGTCGTGGGGGCGGAGATCGCGGAAGCGCTCGCCTACGTGCATGCGCAGGGCGTCGTGCACCGCGACGTGAAGCCGGCCAACATCCTGCTGAGCCCGGCTGGCGCGAAGCTCACCGACTTCGGCATCGCCCGCATCATCGACGGCGCGCGCCACACCGGGACCGGCCTGACGGTCGGCACTGCGCCCTACCTCGCGCCCGAGCAGGTGACGGGCGACCCGGTGACTCCGGCGACGGACGTCTACGCCCTCGGCCTGGTGCTGCTCGAAGGGCTGAAGGGGGAGAGCGAGTACGCCGGCCCGACGGTCGAGGCCGCCCTCGCCCGGCTGCACCGCCAGCCGGCCGTCCCTGACGACCTGCCACAGCCGTGGCCGTCGCTGCTGACCGCCATGACCGCACGGATGCCCTCGATGCGGCCGACGGCTGCCGAGGTCGCGCACGTGCTGCGTGGCGAGGCGACCGTGACCATCCCGACCTCGACGCCGATGGCCGCCGCCGTGCCCACGCGGGTCGCGAAGGTGGTGCCGGCGCAGCGTCCCTCCCTCGTGCGGGAGGCGCTCGGTCTCGACCTCGTGCGGATGGGCCTAGGGGCACTGGCCGTCCTGCTCGTCGGCACGGCGGTCGCCGCCAGCGCCGCTCCGGCCTCCGGTTCCTCGACCTCACCAGCGCCGGTGCGCTCACCGGCACCCGTCGTGCAGCCGGCCGCGGTCGTCAAGCCCAGTCCGACGACGGCGCCCTTGCCGCAGGTCACACCCCCCGCGCCGGCCCCGCACCACAAGAAGCACAAGGGTCACCACGACTGAGCCGGGCCTCAGCTCAGCACGTACTCACTCGCCTGGAAGTCGCGCAGCTCGCGCATGTAGGTGAAGGTGAACGTCGGCCAGAGCACCGTGTTGCGGCCGTGCTCGTCGAGGTACCAGCTGTTGCAGCCGCCGGAGTTCCACACCGTCGGCTGCAGCTCGCGCTGGATCCGCGTGTCGTAGGCCTCCTGTACGTCGACGCGAGGCTCGATCGCGGTCAGGCCCTGACGGTCGAGGAGGTCGAGCGCCTTGACCACGTGGTCGATCTGCGCCTCGATCATGAGCAGCACCGAGTTGTGCCCGAGCGCGGTGTTGGGCCCCATCAGGAAGAACAGGTTGGGGAACCCGCTGACCGCGACGCCGTGCAGGGCCGACATCCCCGATCGCTTCCAGTGCTCGGCCAGCGTGACCCCGTCGACGGAGACCTTGTGCGCGATCGGCGGGTCCTGCACCGTGAAGCCGGTCCCGAGGATCAGGGCGTCGAGCTCGTGC
>JAWWOJ010000582.1:0-2622 GCA_033851885.1 Frankiales bacterium
GAGAAGGTTGTGCGGGCCGGAGCCGGCGCTACGGCTCGGACCCGCGGTCGGGAGGCGCGACGCTGCGCGCGGAGGACCGCCTGGCGGCGGCAGTGCACGACGAATCCGGCCGCCAGCAGGTCGCACAGCACGTGCGCGTAGAGGCCGACCCGGATCCCGGCGAGGGCGATGCCGAGCGTGATCAGCGCCAGGCCGGCGAGGACGGCGAGGGTGCGCGCCCGGCGCTGGGCGGGGGTCAGCGGCTCCGCCTCGAGGACGAACTCTTCCTCGGCGTGCTGCTCCTCCGGGATGCGCGCGGGGCGGGGCGAGCGGGTCTCGGAGACGACCAACGAGGAGTACGCCCGCTTCGGGACGAGCACGTCACGGCTGCTGCGGCGCGACAGGACCCGCATCGCGTGGCTGAACCGGTCGGCCGACTTGGCGTAGGTGGAGTTGTCGTGACTGCGCAGCGCCATGGGCACGAGCACGATGAGCCAGGCGATGACGATCGCGAAGAGGATCAGTCCGGAGCCCACGGCACTTGACGGTAGTGACCTCACCTGAAGAAACGTGGAGGTCACTCGGTGTGTCGTCGGGTGCGTGCCAGCATGGACAGCAAGCCGTCAGGAAAGTCCTCGGCCGTGACGGCGAAGGTCAGGTGGTCGCGCCAGGCCCCGTCGATGTACAGGAACCGGGCGTGGGTCCCCTCTTCCCGGAAGCCGAGCTTGCGGACGACGCGCAGCGACGGGGTGTTCTCCGGGCGCACGTTCGCCTCGATGCGGTGCAGGCCGACCTGGTCGAAGCAGTGGTCGACGACGAGCGCGAGGGCCGTCGGGATCACGCCGCGGCCGGACGCCGCCCGGTCCACCCAGTAGCCGACGCTGGCGGACTGGAAAGCACCACGCACCACGTTCGCCACGGTGATCTGGCCGACGAGCGAGCCGTGGTACATGACCGCGAAGGGCAGGCTGCGGCCGGCCCGTGACTCCCGTCGCATCGTCCGGAGCATCGCCGCGAACGCACCCGGGCTGTGCCGATCCGCCCACGTCGACGAGGGCAGCGACGGCTGCCGTCCCTCCCACGGCGCGAGCCACTCCTCGTTGCGGATCCGGGACTCCGACCAGGCCTGGGCGTCCCGCAACCGGAACGGGCGTACCCCGACGGGCCCGTCGACCATGGCGGCCGGCCATCCCGGACTCGCCACGGCTACAGCCCGCGGCGCTCGAGCATGACCACCTGCACCGCGACACCGGCAGCGATGTGGTCGACCGACTCGGGCACGACGACGAGCGCGTTCGCCCTGGACAGCCCCGCGACGACGCTGGTGGACGGGACCGGGGTCACCACGTAGGCGCCGTCCCGGACCTCCAGCCAGGCCCGCAGGAACGACCTCCGCCCCGGCGGGGAGGTGAGGTCCGCTCCGGCCCGGGCGGAAACCATCGGGCGGGCGAGGTGGGCGACACCGAGCATCCGGCGAAGGGCCGGTCGTACGAACGCCTCGAACGACACCTGCGCGCCCACGGCGTCACCCGGGAGCCCGAAGACGGGCGTCGCGTCGGGGCCGATGGTGCCGAAGCCGTGCAAGGTCCCCGGTGACATCGCCACGTCCTGGAAGGCGACGTTGCCGAGGCGGCCGAGCACCTCGCGGACCGCGTCGTAGGACGACGGTGAGACTCCGGCGCTCAGCACGATCAGGTCGGCGCGGACCAGCTGGTCCTCCAGGGTGTCGACCATCGACCGGCTGTCGTCGCTCACGATGCCGACCCGGTAGGCAATGGCTCCTGCCTCCAGGCAGGCGGTGGTCAAGGCGAGGCTGTTGGCGTCGTACGCCTGGCCCGGGCCGAGCGCCGTACCGGGCTCGACGAGTTCCTTGCCGGTCGACAGCACCACCACGCGCGGACGGGGACGGACCTGCAGCCGGGCCCTCCCGATGCCGGCGGCAAGGCCGATCTGGGCCGCTCCGAGGTGGGTGCCCGTGATGAGCACGGTCTCGCCGGCGGCGACGTCGGCTCCGGCGGCACTGACGCCGTACCCCGCCGGGACGGCGCGGTCGATCCGGACCTGGGCCAGGCCGCCGTCGGTCCAGGCCGTCGGGACCACCGCGTCCGCGCCCTGCGGCAGCAGTGACCCGGCCGTGATACGCACCGAGAGACCGGGCTGCACTCTCAAGGGCGACGGGGTGCCGGCGAGCACGTCTCCGACGACGGGGAGCGCCACCGGCGCATGGGCGGCGTCCGGGGAGCGAACCGCGTAGCCGTCGACCGCCGCGACGCCGTGTGCCGGGACAGGAACCGTCGCCGCGACGTCCTCGGCGAGCACGCAACCGTGTGCGTCGAGCAGCCCGACCTCCAGCGACTGCAGGGGATGGACGACCGAGAGGATCTCGGCGAGGTGCTCGTCGACGGACCTCACTGCTGCGGGAGCCACTCGCGCAGCCAGGCGAGCAGCGGCGGCCCGAGGTCCTCGCGCTCGCTAGCCAGTCGCACGACGGTCTTGAGGTAGTCGAGCCGGTCGCCGGTGTCGTAGCGGCGGCCCCGGAACACCACCCCGTGGACCGGCTCCATCGCGATGAGCGTCTGCAGCGCGTCGGTCAGCTGGATCTCGCCGCCCCGACCGGGTGCGGTCTCGCGCAGCACGGCGAAG
>JAWWOJ010000587.1:0-3220 GCA_033851885.1 Frankiales bacterium
ACTCCCGCTTCGGAGAGCCGGTGCCCCACATCGCGACGTGACGCTCCTCCTGGACCTTCGCCTCGTGCATCTTGCGGATCATGGCCGGCAGGACGTGCGAGCTCTGCAGGTCGAAGTTGTCGCCGGGGCCGTAGAGGTTCGTGGGCATGGCACTGATGTAGGGCAGGCCGTACTGACGGCGGATGGCCTGTATCTGCAGGACGCCGGCGATCTTGGCGATGGCGTAGGCGTCGTTCGTCGGCTCCAGCGGGCCCATCAGCAGGCTGTTCTCGGCGATCGGCTGCGGCGCGAACTTCGGATAGATGCAGCTCGAGCCGAGGAACAGCACCTTCGGCGTGCCGACCTCGACGGCCGCGTCGAGCACGTTCAGCTGGACCTGCAGGTTGTCGGAGAGGAACTCCGCGGGATAGGTCGAGTTGGCGAGGATCCCCCCGACGCGCGCCGCTGCCATGACGATCGTCTCCGGCCGGGTTTCCCGCAGGAAGCTCGCCACCGGCTCGCGCTGCCGCAAGTCGAGCTCCGCGTGGGTGCGTCCGACCAGTGGCACACCGCGCTCTTCCGCGGCCCGCCAGACCGCGCTTCCCACCAGGCCGCGGTGTCCGGCGACGTACATCGTTGCGTTGCTCACTGCACCTCCTGCAGCTCGACCGGCAGCGTCCCCGGTGATGCTTCCAGCGTCGTGTTACAAATGGGGATCAACTAGGCCACAGTCTCCCGATCGGTGTGTTGCACTCGCTGACGGCCAAGTGTCGAGGCGTCCTGCGGGTAGGGGTCGAAGCCGTCAGTGGTGAGTGCCTCGGTCAGTTGGCCGAGCGCGCCTTCCGCCGAAAGATGCCGAGCGACGTAGTCACGGGCGGAGGCACGGAAACGCTCCAGGACCTCAGGGTGCTGACTGATCCCCACCACGCCGTCCAGCAGCGCTTGTGGCTCCTCGGGAGTGACCACCAGGCCGGCACCGGACCGGGCGACCTCGGTGGCGGTGCCGCCGCCGGACGGCACGGCAGCCAGCACGGGTGCGCCGGTGCGCAGATAGCTGGTCAGCTTGCTCGGCAGGCTCATGTCGACGGCGCTGGCGCGCTCGTTGACCAGCAGCACGTCCGCAGCGGCAAGCACGTCGGCGAACTCGTCGTTCGGCGCGGGCGGCAGGAACTCGAGCCCGGCGACGTCCTTGCCGAGCGTCTCCAGCTCGGCGCGCTGGCTGCCGTCGCCCATCAGCACGAAACGCACGTGCGGCTGCTGGCTCGACGCTTCACGGGCGGCCTCGACGACGTTTTCCAGCCCCTGCTTCAGACCCATGTTGCCGCTGTGCAGCGCGATCACCTGGTCGTCTCGCCAGCCCAACCGCCGGCGGGTGCTTCGTCGATCACCTCGCGGGGGATCGACGTGCGACCAGTTCCGCACCACGCTGATCTTGTCCGGGGACAGGCCCTGCCCGACGAGGTGCGACCGGAACGCCTCGTTGATCACGACGACCCGATCTGCGCGTCGCAGCACGGAGCGCTCCAGGGCGCCCGTGAGACCGCTCACCTGGCTGCCTCCGGTCATGCCGCTCTGCGCGCAGGCCTGGCCCATCAGGTCCTGGACCCAGATCACCAGCCGGGCGTCGTGTCGTGCCGCCAGCCGGGCGGCACTGAACGCCGCCAGCAGACTGGGCACGACGGCCAGCACGACCGTCGGCTGCCAGGGCAGCCGCTGCAGTCGGACGTTCGCGGCGAAGCTGGCCTCATAGGCGGCGCGACTCAGCGCGTTCTGAGAGCGCGGCACGAAGTGACGCAGCCGCTGCACGGACACTCCCGCATGGCTCTCGGACGTGCGCAGTTTCCACTTGTACTCGCCGGGGACGGTCCAGTGCGGGTAGTGCGGCACGCCCGCCAGCACCTCGACCTCGGCACCCTCGCGGGCGAAGTGCTCGCAGGCGTTGGTGGTGTAGGGGGCGACCCCGGCATGCTCGGGTGCGTAGTTGATCCCGACAACGGCGATGCGCTGTCCACTCAAGTCAGCCATGCTGGGTCCCGCTCTCCGGCCCGACTTCACGGAACTTTCCGAGCGACAAACGCTAGGACGTTTTGTCCGATGGTGTCTGTACTTCCCCGGTTATGTGATGACACTCACGTTCCGCCAAACATGTACGCATTGAGGCAGAGTGAGTGCGGTGAGTGACGTGCCGAGCAGGCGGCTGGCGACCTTCACGGGTGCGGGCTACGACAAGGGCCGCCCCCTCGTCGTACAGGCCGTGTGGTTCGCCGTGATGAACGTGATCTTTATGGCCTGGTGGTGCCCCGCCCGGTTGCGGCCGGCCTTGCTGCGGGCCTTCGGCGCCACCGTGGGAGAGGGCGTCTTCATCCGGCACCGCGTGCGGGTGCTGTGGCCGTGGAAGCTGACCGTCGGCAACGACGTGTGGATCGGCGAGGACGCCTGGCTGCTCAACCTCGAGCCCATCACGCTCGGCGACGACGTCTGTCTGTCGCAGGGTGCCTACCTGTGCACGGGGAGTCACGACTGGCGGGCGTCGGACTTCCGGTACGACAACGCACCGATCACCGTCGAGGCGGGCGTCTGGGTGGCGACCCGGGCAACCGTGCTGCGAGGCGTGACCGTCGGCCGAGACGCCGTCATCGGCGCGCAGGCGCTGGTGACCCGCGACGTTCCCGCCGCGGCGATCGTCCCCGCGGCGACCAAGCATTGAGCGCAGCCTCTACGCTCGCCGGGTGACTGAGCTCCATCCCTCGCTCGAGCACCTTGGCTTCCTCGTCGGAGAGTGGCAGGGGCTGGGCGTGATGGGCTACCCGGGCGTGACGGAGTCCCGCTACGAGCAGGAGATCTCGTTCTCCCACGACGGCCGGCCGTTCCTGGCGTACAGCTCGAAGTCCTGGCTGCTCGACGACGACGGCCACCGGTTGCGGCCGTCGGGGGCGGAGACGGGCTTCTGGCGAGCGGGGGCGAACCCACGTGACGTGGAGGCGCTGGTGAGCCACCCGACGGGGATCGTCGAGATCTCGGTCGGTGAGGTCGTGTTCCACAAGATCGAGCTGGTCACCGACGTGCTGGCCCGGACCCAGACGGCCAAGGAGGTCACGGCACTGAAACGGCTGTACGGGCTGGTCGACGGCGACCTCGCCTACGCGATCGACATGGCTGCCGTCGGTCAGCCGCTGCAGGCCCACCTGTCGGCGAAGCTGCAGCGGATCTCCTAGCCGGCACGGCAGGATGTGGCGTGTTC
>JAWWOJ010000004.1:0-4776 GCA_033851885.1 Frankiales bacterium
AACCACCTGTACGAGACGCGCGAGGCGCTGACGGCCTACCTGCCGAAGGAGTACGAGGGAGCGATCACCTATGTCGAGGTCAATGGCCGAACCAAGATCGCCACCCGGGGCCAGATCAGCGACTACATCCCGAACCCGACCTTCGACAGGGTCGCGGCTCCGGGCGCCCAGGAGGATTACTTCCGCAACGGCAATCCGAAGGGCCTGTCGCGTCGCGAGGTCATGGGCAAGGCGATTCCCTGTGCGGACGCCTTCCGCGAGCCCGCGCCACGTCTGGCGCTGCTCGACGAGCAGGGGGTCGACCGCACCATGATGTACCCAACCCTGGCGAGCCTGGTGGAGGAGCGGTTCCGGGAGCTCCCGGACGCCACCCATGCGGTCATCCACGCCCTCAACGAGTGGCTGCACAACACCTGGAGCTTCAACTACCAGGACCGCATCTACACCACGCCGATCATCACGCTGCCCATCGTGGAGCGCGCCGTCGAGGAGTTGGACTGGGCCCTGGAGCGGGGAGCCAAGGCCGTCCTCGTCAGGCCAGCGCCCGTCCCTGGTCTGCGCGGATCGCGGTCGTTCGCCCTGCCCGAGTTCGATCCGTTCTGGAAGCGCGTCAGCGACACCGGCACCCTGGTGATCATGCACGCCTCCGACAGCGGCTACTCCCGCCAGGCGGGCGAGTGGGAGGGCGCCGGAGAGTTCAAGCCGTTCCAAGGGTCACCCTTCCGGGCCTACTTCGGCCAGGCCCACAACCCCGCCGCGGACGCCGTGGCCTCACTCGCCTGCCATGGCACCCTGTCGCGCTTTCCCGACCTGCGGATCGCCTCCGTCGAGAACGGCAGCACCTGGGTGGCTCCGCTGCTCGAGACTCTCGCCGACACCTACAAGAAGATGCCGCAGGAGTTCGCCGAGCACCCGGTGGAGGCCATCGAGCGGTGCATCTACCTCAACCCCTTCTGGGAGGACGACGTGTCGGAGCTGGCAAGGTCTGTGCCCATCGACCACATCTTCTTCGGCTCGGACTTCCCGCATCCGGAGGGGCTGGCCGACCCTCTGAGCTACGTCGACCACGTGAAGGCTCTGACGCAGGACCAGATCGCCGCCATCATGGGCGGGACGCTCTCCGCACTGCTGGGGACCGCCGCATGACCGTGCACCAGGGTGTCCCGGCCATGGAGTTCGATCCGTTCTCGGATGACTTCTTCGACTCGCCACAAGCGACCTACCGGTGGATGCGGGACGAGGCGCCCGTCTACTACAGCGACCGCTGGGACTTCTACGCTCTGTCGCGTCACCAGGACGTCATGGACGCCCATCGGGACTGGGAGACGTTCAGCAGCGCCTACGGCGTCACGTTCGACATGCTGCAGACCAAGCAGCGCATGGGCCTGAACATGATCATCGTCATGGATCCGCCCGAGCACGACCGGCTGCGGAGCCTGGTCAGGACCGTCTTCACCCGCGGGGCCATCGCGCACATGGAGCCGCTGGTCGAGGAGGTCATCACCGAGATCCTCGACGGCCTGCAGGGCCGCGAGTCCTTCGATATGGTCGGCGACTTCGCGGCCCTGTTCCCGGTCGAGATCATCTCGGCGATGCTCGGCGTCCCGGCGGGTGAGCGGCAGCAGATCCGGATGTGGACCGACGAGATGCTTCACCGGGAGCGCGACAACCCGTTGGCCACGCACGAGGGCATCCTCGCGTCCGCGCACCTGGCGGACTACATGCTCGACCTGGTGCGCCACAAGCGACGACACCCCGACGACCTGATCATGAGCCGTCTCGTCGACGCCACCTACGAGGACGACGACGGGGTGACCCATCGCCTGACCGACGAGGACATCGCGTCCTTCGTCGTCGTCCTGGCGGCTGCGGGGAGTGAGACCGAGACCAAGCTGATCGGCAACGGGGTCGTGGAGTTCGCGAGGAACCCCGACCAGTGGGCCAAGGTCCTGGCCGACCCCGCCGTGATCCCCGGAGCCGTCGAGGAGATCCTGCGGATGCACCCGCCGTCCCAGTACCAGGGCAGGTTCAGCACCAAGGACGTCGAGCTCGAAGGCGGCAGCATCCCCGCCAACTCGCCCGTCCTGCTCGTGACAGGCGCCGCGACCCGCGACCCGCGGGCCTACGAGCGGCCGGACGAGTTCGACATCACCCGAGGCGGCGTGACGACGATCGCCTTCGGCTTCGGGGTGCACACCTGCCTCGGCGCCTGGCTGGCCCGGTTGGAGAGCAAGGTCGCCTTCGAGGAGATCCGCAACCGGTGGCCTCGCCTCGAGGTGGACATGGACGGCCTGCGGCGAGTGACCATGTCCAACGTGGCGGGCTACTCCTCAGTCCCTGTCCACGTCGGCTGAGGACCTGCCATCTCCGCCTGGTACGACGACCTGGTCGCCGGCGTCCCCTCCTCCGTGCCCGAGCTGCTGGCCCGGCGCCGAGCCGACCCCGACGCTCTGCTCCTCGTCACCGACGACGAGCGGCTGACCTACCGAGAGGCCGACGAGCGCTCGCTCGAGCTCGCGGGTTCGCTGCTCGCGCAAGGGGTCGGCAAGGGGACGCGAGTCGGGATCCTGTTTCCCAACAGCGCGCAGTGGGTCATCTGCTGGCTCGCTGTCACACGCATCGGCGGACTGAGCGTCCCGCTGTCCACCTTCGCACCGGGTGGGGAGCTCGCTCGCGTCCTGCGACACACCGACGTGCAGCGGCTGCTGGTCGGCCGGTCGATGGCGGGCAAGGACCTCACCGAGCGACTCGAGTCGGGCATCGCCGGTCTGACCGGCAGCGCACCCGGCCTTGCGCTGGCCGCCCTGCCGCACCTGCGCAGCATCCACGTGTGGCCAGAGCTCGACCGCTCGTGGGTCAGCCGGTGGCCGGCGGCGGACGGCCTTCCCGTGGAAGTCGTCAGGGAGGCCGAGAGCGAGGTGCGACCCGCCGACGAGCTCGTCGTCGTGAGCACTTCCGGGTCCACCGCCCTGCCGAAGTCGGTCGTGCACTCGCACGGGAGTCTGGTGCGGCACGCCTACGTACTGGCCAGGAACCGGGGCGTGGCCGCGACCGACCGGATCTACTCGCCGATGCCCTTCTTCTGGGTCGGCGGCCTCACGATGGTCGTGCTGCAGGCCCTCGCCGTGGGCGCTGCCGTCATCGCCCAGGACGTCTTCGAGGCGGGCAGCACCCTTCGGCTGCTCGAACGGGAGCGGGCCACCTTCATCTCCTGCTGGCCCCAGGCCAGCAGGGCCATGGCCGACCACCCCGACTTCGCGTTGCGCGACCTGTCGAGCGTCCGCGGCGGGACGCTGGTGGAGGCGCTTCCGCCGGGCTCCCGCACCGAGGAGCCGGACCTGATGCCCAACCTCCTGGGCATGACAGAGACCGGTGGGCCCCACACGATGCCCGAGCTGCCCGACCGGCCACTGCCGGCGAGGCTTCGTGGCTCGTTCGGCATCGCCCTGCCGGGCGTCCAGCACCGCATCGTCGATGCGACGGGCGAGGCCCTCCCGCCGGGGCAGGACGGCGAGATCCAGGTGCGCGGCCTGGTCCTGATGGACCGGCTCTACAAGCACGAGCGGCACGAGGTCTTCACCGAGGACGGTTGGTACGCGACCGGCGACCGCGGCTGGTTCGACCCGGACGGCCACCTGCGCTTCACCGGCCGCGGCACGGCGATGATCAAGACCGCCGGGTCCAACGTCTCACCCGCGGAGGTCGAGGCAGGGCTGCGGGCCCTGCCCGAGGTGCTGCACGCTTTCGTCGTCGGGCTGCCGCACCCGGTGCGGGAGCAGGAGGTCGCCGCCGTCGTGGTCCTGCGGCAGGGCGCCGCCCTCAGCCGGGAGGACCTGCTCCGAAGGGCGCGCGAGCAGCTGGCGTCGTACAAGGTCCCCACGGTGGTGCGCATCGTCGCCGAGGATCAAGTGCCGATGATGCCGACCGGCAAGGTGGACTACGTCCGAGTGCTGGCCCTGCTGTCCCCTCAGGGCAGCGCCAGCACGGCCGCCGGAGCGCTCGTGCTGCCTGCGGACCCTGGAGCGAGCTGACGGCGCAACCAGCTCTCGCTGTCGAGCAGGCCGCACCTGCCGACCTCGCTGTTGGGGAACATCTGAAAGGCGTGCGGCGCGCCTGCGTAGACGTGCAGCTCGGTCGTCACCCCTGCCAGGCTCAACCGGCTGGCGTAGTCGATCACCTCGTCACGGAAGCCGTCGGCCGTGCCCACGCAGGCGTAGGTCGGTGGCAGACCTGACAAGTCGTCGGCTCTGGCCGGAGCGGCGTAGGCCGGCACCCGATCGGTGCCGTAGAGGTCCGCCAGGTAGGACCGCCAGCCGAAAGCGTTCGACTCGCGCGACCACATCGCGAGCTCGTCGCGCCGGCTCGAGGGCGTCGCCTGGCGGTCATCGAGCATCGGGTATTCCAGGTACTGGAACAGCAGCTCGTGCCGGCCCTCGTCCCTGATGCGCAGAGCGAGCGCCGCGGCCAGACCGCCCCCGGCGCTCTGCCCGCCGACCCCGACGCGGGTAGGGTTCACGCCCAGCGCAGCGGCCTGGGTGAGGACGTGGAGCAGCCCGGTGTGGCAGTCGTCAAGCGCAGCCGGGTAAGGGTGTTCCGGAGCCAGCCGGTACTCCACCGTCACGCAGGCGCAGCCGAACGCGCGGCACCACTCGATCAGCGGCGCATCGTTGAGGTGACGGTCGCCCATGACCATGCCGCCGCCGTGGATCCAGACCAGGCAGGCAAGATCGGCGGTCCGGTCGCTGGGGCGGTACATCGTGAGCTCGACCTGCTGCT
>JAWWOJ010000032.1:0-3724 GCA_033851885.1 Frankiales bacterium
GTCGACACCGAGGACGCCTACCGCACGATGGACGCGAGCTACATCGAGTCGGTGTGGTGGTCGCTGAAGCAGATCTACGACAAGGGCCTGCTGGTGCAGGACTACCGGGTCGCGCCCTACTGCCCGCGGTGCGGCACGGGACTGTCCGACCACGAGGTGGCGCAGGGCTACCAGACGGTCGTCGACCCCTCGGTCTACGTGCGGTTCCCGATCACCTCCGGCGAGTGGGCCGGCAAGGCCAGCCTGCTGGTCTGGACCACGACCCCGTGGACGCTGGTGTCCAACACCGCCGTCGCTGTGCATCCCACGGTGACCTACGTGGCCGCGCAGACGGCGACAGAGGTGCTGGTCGTCGCCGAACCCCTGCTGCACGTGCTGGGCGACGGCGTCGAGGTGCTCGCGAGCTTCCCTGGCACGGCGCTCGAGCACACCGCCTACGAGCGTCCCTTCGACTGGGTCGATATCCCCGGCGCGCACTTCGTCGGCACCGCCGACTACGTCACGACCGACAGCGGCACCGGCCTGGTTCATCAGGCGCCGGCGTTCGGTGCCGAGGACCTGCAGGTCGCCCGCAAGTACGGCCTGCCCGTCGTCAATCCGGTACGCCCCGACGGCACCTTCCGCGAGGACATCCCGCTGGTCGGCGGGCTGTTCTTCAAGACGGCGGATTCGGCGCTCGTGCAGGACCTCACGAGCCGCGGCCTGCTCTTCAAGCACCTCCCGTACGAGCACCCGTACCCGCATTGCTGGCGCTGCGACACCGCGCTGCTCTACTACGCGCTGCCTTCCTGGTACATCCGCACGACTGCGGTGAAGGACCGCCTGCTCGAGGTCAACGAGGGCACGAGCTGGCATCCGGAGACCATCAAGAACGGCCGGTACGGCGACTGGCTCGAGAACAACGTCGACTGGGCGCTGTCGAGGAACCGGTACTGGGGGACTCCGCTACCGGTCTGGCGCTGCCCCGCGGACCACCTCACGGTCGTCGGGTCGCTGAAGGAGCTGTCCGAGCTCTCCGGCCAGGACGTGTCCGCCCTCGACCCGCACCGGCCGTTCGTCGATGACGTGACCCTCACCTGCCAGTGCGGTGCCGAGGCCCGCCGCGTGCCGGAAGTCATCGACTGCTGGTACGACGCCGGCTCGATGCCGTTCGCCCAGGTCGGCTACCCGCACAGCGGGGTCGAGCCTGCCTACCCGGCCACCTTCATCTGCGAGGCCATCGACCAGACGCGCGGCTGGTTCTACACGCTGATGGCGATCGGGACGCTCGTCTTCGACAGGGGCTCCTACGAGACCGTGCTGTGCCTCGGCCACATCCTCGACGGTGAGGGCCGCAAGATGAGCAAGCACCTGGGCAATGTCCTGGATCCGCATGAGCTCATGGACAAGCACGGGGCCGATGCCCTGCGCTGGTACATGCTCTGCGGCGGCAGCCCTTGGACGTCGCGACGCATCGGCGACGCGCAGCTCGAGGACGTCACCCGCAAGGTGCTGCTCACCTGGTGGAACACCGTGGCGTTCCTGACCCTCTACGCCGACGTCAACGGCTACCAGCCCGGCGTCACGCCGGTGCCCGATCTCGCAGCTCGGCCGCTGCTGGACCGCTGGGTCATGTCGGAGTTGCACGCCACGGTGCAAGACGTCACCGAGGCACTGGAGGGCTTCGACTCGCTCCGGGCCGGCAAGCGCCTGGAGAAGCTGATCGACGACCTCTCGAACTGGTACGTCCGGGTCTCCCGCCGCCGGTTCTGGGACGGCGACCCGTCCGCGCTCGGGACGCTGCACGAGGTCCTCGAGGTGCTGACGAGGCTGATGGCTCCGTTCACACCCTTCCTCGCCGAGGTGATGCACGACGCGCTCGTCGTCAGCGTGCGGGACGACCTGCCCGACTCGGTGCACCTGCGTGACTGGCCGCGGGCCGACGGCGCCTTCGTCGACGCCCACCTCGCCGAGCAGGTGGCCCTGGTACGACGGTTGGTCGACCTGGGTCGGACCGCGCGGGCCGAGTCGAGGACGAAGACCCGTCAACCGCTGTCGCGTGCGCTCGTGTCCGCCCAGCGCTGGGAGTCGCTGCCGGCCGAGTTGCAGGACCTGGTGGCCCTCGAGCTCAACGTGGTCAACCTCGAGCGGCTGTCGGGCGACCTCGTCGACGTGACGGCGAAGGCCAACTTCCGCGAGCTCGGCAAGCGCTTCGGCAAGGAGGTGCAGGGCGTGGCCAAGGCCATCGCCGAGGCCGATGCCGCGGCGATCGCCGCCGCGCTGCGCGACGGCACCGCGACCGTGACTGTCGAGGGCGCCGAGGTCACGCTGGCACCCGACGACGTGTTCGTCACGGAGACGCCGCGCGAGGGCTGGGCGGTGGCCACGTTCGGCGGCGAGACGATCGCGCTGGACCTCACCCTCACCCCGGAGCTGCGCCGGGCCGGGCTGGTCCGTGACGTGGTACGGCTCGTGCAGGACGCCCGCAAGACCAGCGGCCTCGACGAGAGCGACCGCATCGAGCTGTGGTGGCCGCCCGAGGGCGAGCTTGCCGAGGCGCTCCGCGAGGGCGCGCTGAAGCTTGCCGTGGAGGTGCTCGCGGTGAGCATCTCCGAGGGCCGGCCCACGGCCGACGTCGCCCATCACGACGACCCCGATCTCGGGCTCCGCTTCTGGCTCCGCCTCGCCGGCACCTAGACATCCCACCGAGACATCCCATCTGGCAGAACCACCCGAACGGCGCAGTCAGTTCGGGCCACCTGCCTGCCGATGCTCCTCCTGACACCCAGCACTGCTCCATCCGGAGCACGAAGGCAGCAGGAGGCCTCGGTGACTGTGCACACCGTCGAGCTGGAGCAAGCCAGACCCGTCCACAAGTCCTTCCGGCTCACCAAGCCTGGGTCGGCTGTCGCGCTGCAGTCGCAGGTCCGCCCCGCCCTCGTACTCCCCGAGCGCGAAGGCCGGGCGCTGCTGTCCGCCGCTCAGGCGCAGGACGTGTCGACGGGTGGCCTCTACAGCGCCGGTCCGGCCGGCGTGCAGATCTGGAGCGCCCCGTGGGACGGCGCGAGCGGCAGCCGCGGCGAGTCGCTGCACTACGGCTCCATCGACTGGAGCTATGACACCCCGGTGCGGCACTACATCACGATCTACCGGGTCTTCCTCACCGCCGAGGGCGTCCGGGCAGGTGAGACCACGCACACGCTGCTTTCACGCGTGCTGGGCCTGTGCGGCCTCGACGCCAACGGGGAGATTCTCTCGCTCCCCGTCCCGCCGCCGCGGGACCCCTTCCGGAGCACCGCGCTGCGCGGCCGTCTCTAGAAGCCACCGACCCGCGAGCAGGGCTGGCTCGCGGAACGGCGGGTGCCCGGGGCCTCCCCCCTGTGCTCCGGGCACCCTCCGCCGTGGTGCGGTGGGCTCGTCGAGCTCTCCTCGTCGAGGACGTCGAGGACTAGGAGCGCTTCGCCGGAGCCTTCTTGGCGGGGGCCTTCTTGGCGGGGGCCTTCTTGGCGGGGGCCTTCTTGGCGGGCGCTGCCTTCGTGGCCGGGGCCGCCTTCTTCACGGGAGCGGCAGCCTTCTTGGCGGGCGCCGCCTTCGTCGCCGGAGCCTTCGTCGCCGGAGCCTTCTTGGCCGGAGCCTTCGTGGCCGGGGCCGCCTTCTTCACAGGAGCGGCAGCCTTCTTGGCGGGCGCAGTCTTGTTGGCCGGAGCCTTCTTCGCCGGGGCGACCTTCGCGGGCGCAGCCTTCTT
>JAWWOJ010000069.1:0-4106 GCA_033851885.1 Frankiales bacterium
GTCGACGTCGACGTAGGCGACCCGGGTGGCACCCGCGGCGAGCAGCCAGGCGATGGCGACCGCCGGGTCGTCGTAGACGCAGAAGCCGGAGGCGCGGTCCTTCATGGCGTGGTGCAGGCCGCCGGAGATGTTGACGGCGTGCTCGTGGGTGCCCTCCCAGACCGCGCGGGCCGCGTCGACGGAGGCGCCGGTGACCAGCGCCGACACCTCGTGCATCCGCGGGAAGACCGGGTTGTCTCCCGTGCCCAGGCCCCATTTCAACGACAACCGGCCGAGCAGGTCGTCGGGGGCCCGCTTCACGCTGGCGACGTACAGCGGATCGTGGACCAGCTCGAGGAGCTCGTCGCCGGCGGCGACCGGCGACCGGACCTCGACGCCGTCGAGGACCCCGAGCTGGCGGGCCAGCGACATCGTGAGCTCGAGCCGCAGCGGCCGCAGCGGGTGCGTCGGACCGAAGTCGTACTCGCCGAACACGTCGTCCCAGACGACCAGGGTGCTCACGGCACCCAGTCTGCTACTCGAAGCCGCTCGTGCGCGCCTCGGCGTCGACCCACCTGGCCCAGTCGGGGTGCCGCAGGGCCTTCGCCGCGGTGCGCAGGGCGGCCACGGAGGCGCTGAAGGAGCCGGTGGGGCTCATCAGCTCCTGGGCGGTGACGACGAGCACGATGGCGTTGGTCGACCGCTGGGTCGGGGTGCTGCCCAGGTGCCCACGCAGCCGCCAGAGGTACGCGGACCAGAACGGCGCGTTGCCGTGGACCGGGTCGCTTCCGACGTACTGGTCCTTGGGCCAGTGCTTCGTGCTGTCGAGGCGGCGCAGGCACGGCGGGTTCGTCGTCGAGTAGGACGTCGCGTCCCACTCGGCGACGCACACGTCGCCGAAGCCCCCGCTGGTCATGGCGAAGTAGTTCGCGGCGTTGAAGTCGCCGAAGCCCTCGCCCATGGCGCCGGTCTCGCCGGAGCCGGAGATGCCCGGGATCTGGTCGTCCTGCATCGCGTGGCCGTACTCGTGCAGGACGACTTCGGCGTCCTCGGCGTCAGGAACACCACCACCGCCGTAGACGATGACGTCCGCGCCCTGGACGTACTGCGAGTTGTCGTCGCCGACGTTGAGGGCGATCAGGTTCTGCGGCTCGGCGTTGACGCCCTTGAGGCCGATCGAGCGCAGCCACCGCTGGTAACGGTCGACGTGCGTGTAAGCCATCACGCCCACGAAGCGCGGGTCGCTGCGGGTGTAGTCGAGGCTGGATCCGTTGTATCCCAAGGGAAAGATGACGGAGGCCCAGTCACCCGTGAGCTCGGTGCCGGGTGTCGTGAACGCGACCGGCACCGTCTTCAGCTGGGCCGACAGCTCGGCACTTGCCAGCGGCACGTCGGCGTCGGTCGTGTGCGTCTCCAGCGGCTGGCGCAACGACGGGTTGCGGCTCGTCACGACCGGGTTGGGGTCGAAGATCCGGGCCGTGCCGCTGTCGCGCAGCCCCGGCGACGTCTCCCCGAGGACCCGGCCGGTGGCGGCGTCGACGTCGACCCGCGCGATCACGTCGGGGACCCGCGACACCACCGTGACCTGGTAGGTGTCGACCAGCCGGCCGCCCCGGGCGGAGAGGACCCTCGTGACCTCCGCCGGGACGTAGAGCCGGCTGACGGCGAGGTGGCCGAGTGCCGCGGCCTTCGCCACCAGCTCACCCACCGGCCTCGACGTGGGCGCCCCCGGCAGCTGCGAGCCGTGCGCCTCGACCTGGATCACGCGGCCGTCGACCTGGCTGACGAGGACGTCGGTGCCCTCGACCGGCACCCCGCCGCGGTACTCACGTCCCCGGACGTGCTGGCCGATCAGGCTGTCGCGGACGACTTCCCACCGGAAGCGGCTCGCCGCGGTCCCCAGCTGCTTGCGCAGGGCCCGGCTCGCCCAGGCGGTCGGGGAGCCCGTGGCCGGGCCGAAGTCACCCCGGGCCTGGACGACGGCCGACGGCCTCGCGGGCGCCGAGACAGCCGGCGCCGACGCACCCACGAGGGCGAGGACGGCGACCGGTGCGGCCAGGCGGAGCTGCATGCCTGCATGGTTCGGCATCCAGCGGCCGGGTCCTTCACCCGCCGGCGAGCTCCTGGGACCTGTTCCGGGCAGCTTCCAGGGCCGCGAGCATCGCCGCCCGCACCCCGTGGTCCTCCATGACGCGAATGGCGCTGATCGTCGTGCCCGCCGGGCTCATGACGGCCTCCCGCAGGACGACCGGGTGCTCGCCGGACTCCTTGAGCATCTTGGCGCTGCCGACGGCGGTCTGGACGATGAGCTCCGCGGCGATCGCGCGCGGCAACCCGAGCAGGATGCCGGCATCGATCATCGCTTCGACGAGGTAGAAGAAGTACGCCGGTCCGCTGCCGGACAGGGCTGTGACGGCGTCCTGCTGCGACTCAGGGACGCGGATGACGCGACCCACGCTGGACAGCAGCTCCTCGACGAGCGCGAGGTGCTCCTCGGTGGCGTGCGTGCCCGGGCTGATGGCCGACATCGCCTCGTCGACGAAGACGGGGGTGTTCGTCATGACCCGGATGCAGTGCGTGCCGGGCGGCAGCTCCTCCTCGAGGAGCTTCAGGGTGATGCCGGCAGCCATGCTCACGACGAGGGTCTCGGGGCGCACGCCGGGCGCGATGTCCTTGAGTGCGGTCCGCATGTCCTGCGGCTTCACGGCGAGCAGCACGACGTCGGCCTTCGCCACGGCGTCGACGGGGTCGGCGGTCGGGACGCCGTAGACCTCGGCGATCTCCTTGGCGCGCCCGGCGTACCGCTCGGCCGCGATGACCTGCTCCTTGGGACGGCCGGAGCGGAGCAGGCCCGAGAGCAGCGCCTCGCCGAGCTTGCCGACCCCCACCAGGGCGAACGTCGTCATCGCTTGCTCGCCAGCGAGCGCAGGAAGAACGTGACGTTGGCGGGCCGCTCCGCGAGCCGCCGCATGAAGTAGCCGTAGTACTCGTCGCCGTACGGGACGTAGACCCGCATCGTCTCTCCCTCGTCGGCCAGCTTCTGCTGCTCCGTCGGCCGGATGCCGTAGAGCATCTGGAACTCGTAGGTACCCCTGGTCCGTGCCTTCGCCAGCCGCTTCGCCGCGGTCACCATCGCCGGGTCGTGGGTCGCCACCATCGGGTAGCCCGCGCCGTTCATGAGGACCTCGAGGCAGCGGGCGTAGCTCGCGTCCACGTCGTCCCCTCCCTGGAACGCGACGGACGCGGGCTCCTTGTAGGCACCCTTGCAGAGCCGGACGCGGGACCCCTCGTAGGCCAGGTCCTTGCAGTCGGCCTCGGTCCGGTGGAGGTAGGACTGGACGACCGCGCCGGTGGCCGGGAAGTCCTGGCGCAGCTCGCGCAGGATCCCGAGCGTGCTGTCGGTGGTGGTGTGGTCCTCCATGTCGAGGGTCACCGTCGTGTGGTGCTCGTGGGCCGCGGCGCAGATGGTGCGCGCGTTGTCGAGCGCGACCTGCTCGTCGATGGTCTGGCCGACGGCCGACAGCTTCACGCTGACCTCGGCGCGGGCACCCTCGGTCAGCTCGCCGAGAGCGGTGAGCAGCCGCACGTAGGCGTCCACCGTGGCCTGCGCCATCGCGCGGTCGGTGGTGTCCTCGCCGAGGTGGTCGAGCGTGACCAGGCGGCCGCTCCCGATCAGCTCCCGGCTCGCCCGGACGGCGTCCTCGACGGTGGCCCCGGGCACGAACCGGTGCACGACCTGCTTGCTGACCGGTGCGTTCTCGACGAGCCGGCGCATGCGGTCGCTGCGGGACGCGGCGAGGATGACCTGGCGGAGCATGCCCGTCAGGCTAGCCAGCGCACCCAGTCGACGACGACCTGCGCGAGCTCGGGGCCCTTGTCCTCCTGCAGGAAGTGGCCCGCGCCCTCGATCGTGGTGTGCGGCTGGCCGATGGTCCCGGGCACCTTCGCGTGGAACGGCCTGTCGCCGCCACGGGTGATCGGGTCGCTGTCGGAGTAGGCGCAGAGGAACGGCTTGGCCCAGCTCTCGAGCAGCTCCCAGGCATGCTGGTTGGCCGGCGTCGCGGGGTCGTCCTCGGTCTGCGGGACGAGGTCGGGGAAGGACCGCGGACCTGCCTTGTACGACGGAT
>JAWWOJ010000101.1:0-13325 GCA_033851885.1 Frankiales bacterium
TCCGGGAGAACCCCGGGGCAGCGACCGACCCGGGCACGACCTACACCTACGACGCGTCCGGCCGGCAGCTGACCAAGACCGATGCCGCGGGCATCACGACGCACTACAGCTACGACCTCAACAGCAATGTCGTGGCTGCGGACGACACCTCCGGGCAGGTGCTGACGCAGTCCTTCAACGCGCTCGGCAAGCTGGTGCGGCGCACAGCGAACGGGCGGGTCACCTCGGTGACGTACGACCTCGCAGGCAACGTCACCTCCTCCACGGACGCTGCGGGCAACACCACGTCGTTCACCTACAACCCTGACAGCCTGGTGGCGTCAGCGCGCAACACGGCGGGGACGACGAGCTACAGCTACGACAGCGCGGGCAACCTCGTCAGTGTGCTCGACCCGGTCGGCCACACCACGGCGTACGCCTATGACGCCTTCGCGCGACGGACCAAGGCGACCGAGGGCGGCGGCAGCACCACCTACGCCTACGACGCGGACAACAGCCTCATCAGCTCCACTGACCCGGACGGCCGCAAGACGGCGTACACGCTGGACGCCCTGCACCGGGTGACCGGCACGACGTACACCCAGACCGGACAGACGCCGATCACGGTTAGCCAGGCGTACGACGCCCTCGGCCAGCGCGTGACCATGACCGACGGGACAACTCACCACTACACCTACGACGCCAACGGCAACCTCACCTCGGCGAACGGCTTCTCCTACGACTGGTCGCAGCCGGGCAAGATCGTCGAGATCTACCCGGACGGCAAGACGGTCACCTACGCGCTCGACGACCACCAGAAGCTGATGAGCGTCACCTCGGGGACCAAGGGCCAGGACGACTACGTGTCCGCGTCCTACCTGCGCAACGCGCAGCGTCAGACGGTCGGGATCGCGTTCGCCAACGGCGTGCTCGAGACCCGGCAGCTGAACCAGTCCGGCGACGTGCTTCGCCAGTCCCTGACCTTGGGCGGCCAGCCGGCGGCGGTCGACTCGTTCACCTACGACAGCGCCGGCAACCCGCTGTCGCAGGTCAACAACGTCAACGGGAACGTCACGACGAACCGCTACCGCTACGACGGCGACGGGCGGCTCATCGCGCAGTCGCAGGCTGCGACCACCGCCGGCGGCACCGCCTGGCCGGCCGTGCCGAACCTCGACTCGTCGAACGACAGCAGCGCAGGAACGACAGCCGCGACCTTCGCCCCGACCGTCGACACCACCCCGCCGGCGCCACCGGCAGGGGCACCGCCGGCCCAGAACGTCAGCTACGACGGCAACGGCAACCGGGTGTCCATCACCTCGGGCGGTACGACGAA
This sequence comes from Frankiales bacterium, assembly GCA_033851885.1. Classification (GTDB taxonomy): domain Bacteria; phylum Actinomycetota; class Actinomycetes; order Mycobacteriales; family SCTD01; genus RYN-111. Next base: position 1,316 of record JAWWOJ010000101.1, read on the forward strand.
CAGCGCCCTCAACGCCTTCGACCAGGTGACGTCGCAGACCGGCAGCAACCCGGCCAGCTACACCTACGACCACAGCGGCAACCTGCTCACGGCGACCAGGGCCGGGCAGGCGACGTCCTACGCCTACGACGCCGCCGGGCGACTCGTGCAGGTGACGCCGCCGACCGGCGGTGCCATCACCTACACCTATGACGGCGACGGCAACCGGACCAGCAAGACCCAGGCCGGCGTCACCACCCAGTACGTCTGGGACCCCGCCAACGACCAGCCGCAGCTCGCTCTCGAGCGGATCGGCGGCCACACCGTGCGCCGCTACATCTACGGCGAGGGCCCCGTCGCCATGCAGGTGCCAGGCCCGGGTAACACGACGGCCACGTTCTTCTACCAGCTCGACCCGCAGGGCAACGTCACCGAGCTGACCGGAGCGGACGGCTCGATCGCGGCGGCCTACCACTACGACGGCTTCGGCAACGTCAGCATGGACGCGGGCGGCGACGGTCACGGCAACCCACTGCTGTTCCAGTCGGAGTACCTCGACCCGGGCTCGCAGCTGTACTACATGAAGGCGCGCAACTACGACGCGACGACCGGTCGCTTCACGCAGCGCGACCCGAAGGACCCAGCCGTGGGTGCGGCGGTCATGACGCCGTACGCGTTCGCGAGCGACCGGCCGACGTCGCTCAGTGACCCGAAGGGCGCGTCGCCGGAGACCGACAAGGTCTTCTGGAGCCACAGCACCGAAGAGGCCAACATCGGGAACGACGTCAAGCTGGGCCTCTCCGGCGTCGCCGTGACGATCAAGGGCGGCATGAAGCTGTCCTCGCTGCTCGGCTCGAAGACCGTGACCGCCACGGAGTCGCTGGCCTCGTCGGTAGGTGCCGAAGCGCGGGTGGCCAGCGCGGGGGCGCGCGAGCTCGGGTCCGCCGAGGGGGCGGTCGCGGGCGCTGCCAAGGAGGCGGGCGCCGCGGGTGAGGCCCTCGGCGGCGCAGCCAAGGCCGCGAAGTTCGCGGGCACCGCGCTGGCGATCGCCGGCATCGGCCTGCAGGCCTTCATCACCGTCGAGGACTGCATGCACGACACGGCCTACGTCTGTGCGGCCGACGTCGTCGGCCTCACGATCTCGATCGCCGTGACGGTCGGCTGCGAGTTCGTCTCGGCCGGAGCGGCGACCGTGGCGTGTGCCCTCATCGGCGGGGCTCTGGCCGTTGCCATCCCCATGCTGATCACGAAGTACGGTCCGGAGGCAGTGGCCGGCATCATCAAGGGCTACAACATCGTCGCCGGGGCGGTCGAGGCCGCGATACCCATCGTGGCGGCGGCCATCAACACCGCGATCGATGCCGCGACCACGTTCGCCGAGCAGGTCGGTGGGGCGATCGTCTCGGGCTTCAACCAAGGGCTGGCGGCAGTCACGAGCGGCTTCTGGTCCGCGGTCGACACCCTCCGCGACGCCGGGTACACAGCCGGGCAGCTGGCAGCGACGCTCTACCACGCCTTCGCCGAGGGAGTCAGCACGGCGGTCGCCACCCTGGTCGACTTCGGCTACCAGGTCGGGGACATCGCGCTGGCGCTGGCCCACGAGCTCGGGCAGTCGTTGAATCAGGCTGCGCAGTTCCTCAAGGACACGTTCAACTACGCCGTGGGCGCAGTCGCTGATGCGCTGTACTCCGCCTACGGGGGGGCGGTCAGCCTGCTGGCGGGCGCCTTGAAGGCGGCGTCCTACGCCGTGGATGAGGTGGTCGCCGGACTGAGGTCCGCCATCTCCGACCTCGCTATCGCGGGTGAGGCTGCCTACGAAGGCATCATCCGTGCCCTCAACGCCGTCAGCTACGGCATCAACGAGATCGCGAGCGCGCTGACGGACGTCTACACAGCCGCCGCTGCGGCAGTGGCGACGGCGTTCCACACCGTGGCGACGGCTGTGACCGATGCGATCAACTACACCGTCAACGAGGTGGCGATCGCGCTGCAGACGGCGTTCAACGTGACCGCAGAGCTGGCGGTGGACGCCTTGGCGGCCGCCCAGTACCTGGTCGCCGAGGCAGCGCAGGTCCTCGATGAGGTGTTCCACGTGGCGGCCGCGGTCGCCGCGGAGATCCTCGACGGGGTCAACACGGCTGTCGCCGGCGTCACCTACGCGCTCAACGAGATCGCCGACGTGTTGAGCACCGTCTGGAACCAGGTGGACACGCAGGTCGCGCAGATCTTCCAGACGCTGAGCAAGACAGCAGCGCAGGTCGTCGACGCTCTGCACCACGCGTTCAGCGACTTCGCGGACACCGCCGCCCTTGCCCTCGAGCAGGCGGGCTACCTGGCCCAGGAGGCCATGACCGCGATCCACAACGCCTTCAGCACCGCGGTGGGCGTCATTGCCGGCTACTTCCAGGCCGCCGGGTACGTCCTGAACGACATCGCGGATGCCCTGCACTCGGTGTTCTCGTCGGCGACCGCCGCCGCCATCGTCACGGCACTCGAGGGGGCGTTCCAGGACCTGAACGGCATCGCGACGGCGATCGGGGACGCCTTCCACTACGCAGCCGATGTCCTGGCCGCTTCTGTGGCACAGGCGTTCTCGGATGCGGGTGCCACGATCGGGCAGATCACCAGCATCATGAAGGACGCCTTCGCGGTGGCGTCGGACGCCATCGCCGGCATCCTTCATGACATCACCGAGGTCGGATCGACAGTCCTCCGCTTCGCCGCCGCCGCGGTGGCTGCTGTGCTGGAGACGATCTACCAGCTCACCGACGCCGCCATCGCGTTGCTGCTCCAAGCCGCGAACTTCGCCCTGGCCGCCATCAACGCCATCGGTGACGCGTTCGTGAGCTTCGGGCAGAGCATCGCGAGCGGCTTCACGGACGCCTGGAACACCATCTCGAGCTGGTTCTAACGGATGTCGGCAATCCCCACCCCCGGTGACGTGGACAGCTACGTCGCCGGGGTGCGGCGTGCCCTCGCCACCTCGTGCACGGTGCAGGAGGTCACCCTCGCCGGACGGCCGGTGATCGTGGGCTCACGCAAGGACTTCCGGCTGAGGTGGCTCGCGACGCAGCTGGCCACCACCGTCACCGTCGCCTCGTTCGACAGCGAGGTCGACCTGGCCACGCTCGACAGCTACCTCGGTGCGGCCGGCCGGGAGGCGCAGCTCGTGACAGGAGGGCTTGCGGGCCTGCAACGCGGATCCGCCGCGGTCGCGATCGCCGTGCTCCCGGAGCTCACCGCGGTCGCGTCCGACTGGGCGACCCTGCCGCACGGCCACGCGTTCGCCTCGGTGGGCTACCCCGTCGCCGTGGGCCTGCGCGACCGACGCGTGCTCGAGCCCGTTCGCATGCGCCTCGGGCGGATGTTTCAGAGCTTTCTGCACGAGCTGGTCCAGCAGGTGGCGGCCGAGCCGCTCGGGCAGCTGCCGGACACCTGACCGCTCGGCACGGGCGGCGCTCTCGCTGGGGTCAGAACGGCTCAGGCGTGCGGGTCGCCATCACGTCGTCGACCTCACGCAGGGCTGCCTGGCCGTCAGCGCCGGTGTCCCGGGACGGGCACCACTCCCGGACCACGCACCAGGTGCACTGCTGTCCGGGCGTCGCCGGGAAGGAGGTGTCGCGGTGCCAGGCCAGGGCGGCGCTCGCCACGACGTGCCGGGCGAGCGAGACGAGCTCCTCGTCGGCGGTGTCGAACAGGTAGACCCGTGAGTCCTCGGCGCGGAGCACCTCGAGCTCGACCACCCCGTCGACCCGGATGAGCGCGTCGTCGCCGCCCTCGGGCACCTGGTCGTGAAGGAGCAGCAGATCGAGGGCACAGGACAGGAAGCTGTGCATCGCCGCGACCTCGTCAGCGGGCAGTGCACGGCTGGTGGTCTTCGTCTCCCGCCAGACGTAGCGGGAGCCGGCGGTGAAGGTGAGGTCCGGCGTCGCCGCCACGACGACGTTGGCGTGCGTATCGAAAGCGCTGATGCGCGGCTCCACCCGCACGTTGGTCGTGTCACCGAACCCGAGGGCGCAACCCTGCTCGATGTGCTGGCGCAGGAACGGCAGGGCGGCGCGGTGCTCTTCCTCAGTCAGGTCACCGAGTCGTTCCTCGAGATCCGCAGCCGCGCAGCCGGGATGTCCCGCGCGTGCGTGCGCCGCGGCGAGCCAGCGGTGTACGGCGATGCCGCGCGACTGGGCGCTGCCCGAGCCGACCTCGCCGGGGAGGTAGGAGACGTTGCGCAGGAAGTACAGCGATGGGCAGATCGCGTACCTGTCGAGGTCGGAGGCGCTGACGGAACGGGTCTTCCCGCCGTACGCGGGTTGTCCGAGAAGGCCCGCGACCTGCGGGACCGCGGGACAGGCGGAGACCCAGTTGCAGCGGGAGCAGTCCCACCCCGGCTTGAGCTCAGAACCGCTGAGGATGCTGGGGATCAGCGGGCTGACGCGCGATGCGTAGTCGGTGCGGGTCTGGTCGGCGGTGGCCTCGTAGATGACGCGATGGCCGCCGTCGCCGAGGCTGAACTCCAGGATCCGGACTGCTGCTGGGCGAGGCTCGTCGGGAGGCGAGTCCTTCTGGTGGCCGTCAACCGCGAGCTTGGCGGCGACGACGGCGAAGCGCTGGTCGGCCTCGCTGGTGCCGCGGACCCGGCCGTTGCGCAGCCGGTGCAGCTCGCGGACACCGTCGGGCGCGTCGAAGTTCACTGCCCAGCACGTGAGGGTCCGGTCGTCGCGGGACATCTCACGACGGGGGATCCACGTGAGGGTGCCGAGCTCGAGACGATGGCTGTCGACCCACTCGAGGTAGCGGGTGACGCCGGCGCGCACGAAGGTCGCGACCCCGGGGTGGAAGGGCTGCTTGCCGAGGACCTTGTCGAGAGCCGCGACGGGGGTCGCTCCCCACTGGACCTCCTCGATCGCATTCATCACGGCGAAGGCGAGCACCGGGTGGGGATCCTGCTCGGGACGCCAGCCCTGGATGTCGGGCCAGACGTTGGGATAGGCCTCGAGCGCGAGGTAGGCGGGGCAGCTCTGTCCCGAACCGGCGACCTTCGACGCGGTGAGCTGGATGCGGCCGGCGTTGCCTCGATGAGGGAGGCCGATCTGCAGCGGTGTGGTCATTCGCTGACGGCCACTTCGGCCGCGTCGCGGTCCGGGTCGCGGCCGAGGTCGGGTACGGCGGACGGGCTCCGGGTCAGGCCGCGCGCCGCCAGGAGTTCGTGGGACTCGGGTGACCCAGGTGTCGGCGCGTTCCGGTTGCGGGCGGGACAGGCGGTGGCGAAGTCGCAGTAGTTGCAGAGAGGGCCCGTCGTGGCGTGCCAGGTGCTTCCGTCGTACGAGGTGTTGATGTTGGTCCAGGTCGCATCCAGCTTGCCGGCGTGGTCCAGGAGGTAGGGACGGAGGACGGGGCGCCGGATCCGCTTCGGACCGAGCAGGTAGAGGAGCTCGACCTCGTCGGGGATGCGCTTGTCGGGGTGGCTCGCGGCCAGCGCGGCCGCGTAGGTGAACAGGCCGGCGAGGGCCTTCTCCACGTAGCGAGCGGCCGGCACCCGGCCGGTCTTGTAGTCGCTCACGCGCCAGATCCCCTCGGCCGTCATCCGGTCGATCCGGCCGCGGATGGGGGCGCCGTAGAGGGTGGCCTCGACCCACGCCTCGACGTGCTCGGGATCGACGGTGAGAGTGGTGGGGTCCTCCAGGGCGAACAGCCCGTCGAGGGACAGCGCGGCCTTCTGCCGGATCTGCGGGTTGAGGATTGTGACGTAGTCCGGCTTCGCCGCCCACTCGGGCCAGGCCTCGTCGAGGAGCTGCCCCGCCTTGGCCCGGGTCCGGTCGGGCTGGTCGAGGAGGTAGAGCTGCTCGATGACCTCGTGGACGAGGTTGCCGAGCGCCGTGTGCTCGGTCGGCGGCGTCCGCCAGCGGTCGACGGCGGTGAAGAAGAACTTCAGCTGGCAGCTGTGGTAGTCGCTCGCCCGGCTGGGGGACAGCGTCGCGGGGAGCGAGGCGGTCTGGTGCACCATGATCGGGAGACCGGGAACGGACACGGCTTCACTCTGCCGTAGGTCGCCGACGCCTTGAAGTGGGAAACCCGGCGCGCCGTTCGACGCGGGCACCAGCCGGCGCTAGACCGGCAGCAGCTCCGGGCGCTTGCAGGTGATCTTGCAGGTGATGATGTCCCCCGATGACTGACCTCGGGTGTGCCGCACGGCCCACGGCACCAGGTGGGTCACGACCCAGCGCACCTCACCGAGCACGACGTGCGGCAGGTGCCGAGGTAGGTCGGGAAGGGGCGCCCGCCAGTCGTCGCTGACCGGCATGTCCAAGGCCTCGGCGAGTGCGAGGGCGATCCGCCGGTGGCCCTCGCTGTTGCCGTGCAGCCGGTCGTCATCCCACAGCGCCGGGTGGCTCGCGACGGGCTCGGCGTCGTGGCCTGGGTCCTTTGAGGCCCTCGACCGTGCTGTCGCCGATCGCGACATAACGCAGTGCCATGTCCGCAGAATAGGCTCCGACCCGTGATGCAGAAGGTGGACGCGAACGGGATCGAGCTGGCCTACGAGACGTTCGGGGACAAGGACGCGAGCCCGCTCGTCCTGGTCATGGGACTCGGCACGCAGATGATCGCGTGGCCGGACCAGCTCTGCGATGACCTGGCGGGTGCCGGCCACTGGGTGGTCCGCTACGACAACCGCGACATCGGGCTGAGCACGCACCTCAAGGGCGTGAAGGCGCCGGCCATCGCGGCGGTGGCCGCTCGTCGTACCAAGCCGCCGTACACGATGAGCGACATGGGACGGGACCTGCTCGGTCTGCTCGACGGGCTCGGACTGGAGTCCGCCCACGTCGTCGGGGCGAGCATGGGCGGCTTCATCGCGCAGTCGGCGGCGGTGCAGGCCCCGGAGCGGATCCGGAGCATGACGCTGATCATGACGAGCACCGGGTCGCGGCGCGTGGGTCGCGCGGACTTGCGGCTGATCCCGCGACTGCTCACCCGGCGGCCCATCACGGACCGTGAGGAGGCGGGGCAGGCCGCCGTCGAGACGTTCCGCACGATCGGGTCGCCCGGCTTCCCCTTCGACGAGGAGCGCATCCGCGAGGTCGGCCGGCAGAGCTTCGACCGGGGGCACGACCCGGGCGGGTACAAGCGACAGCTCGCGGCGGTCGTCGCTCAGTCGGACCGCACGGCCCGGCTGCGGACGCTCTCCACTCCCGCTCTGGTCGTGCACGGGCTGTCCGACCCGCTCGTCGCACCGACCGGAGGGCTGGCGCTCGCGAGGGCGCTGAAGAACAGCCGCTTCCTCGGCATCCCGGGGATGGGCCACGACCTGCCGCGGCCGCTCTGGCCCGAGCTCGCGGAGGGGATCACCGCGCTGACGCGGCGGGCACTTCACGAGGCGGTCCCTCGTTGAGAGAAACGTGACAGCTGGCTGGCGGTGGCGATCTGGTGCTGCCCTGTCGCTGGTCACGTCCGGCTCCGCGCTGCTGTCGTTCCTCTCGCTGCGGGCGACCAGTGACGGCTCGGCACCCGCGGCGCTCCTGCTCCTCGCCGCCGCAGCCGCGCTGGCCCTGCTGCTCTGGCCGCTGGCGGCGCGCAGCACCCGCGTCCTGACGCTCACCACGGTCCTCGCGGCCGGGCAGCTCGGGACGCACGCGCTGACAGTGCTCCTGAGCGGCAACCCAGAGGCGCGCGGCCTGGTCTGCTGCCCCGCATCGGCCCAGGCGAGTCCCGGGCCGATCGGCCAGCTGACCGCACACGCCGGCTGGGCGCTGGTCGCCGTACAGCTGCTCGCCTGTCTCGTGATCGCCGTGCTGCTCCGTGGCGCTCGACAGGTGTTGGACGACTCCACCACGGCCCTGAGGGCGCTGTTTCACGCCGTACGCCTGCTGCTGCACCGAGCCAGCCCGGTGCCGTCGACGCATACCCCGCGTGCGCAGCCACCCGCGCCGCTCGGAAGCGGTCGCGTCGTCGCTGGAGCGCACCGGCTGCGGGGTCCACCTGTGAGGTCGCGTCCAGGTCATTTCCCCGTCCTGGCTGCCGGGTGAGGCGTCTCCCATAGGCGACGCGGGCCCGTCGGCCCCCATCGCTGTAGGAGAACGCCTTGTCCCTCACCTCGAGCACCTCGAGCACCTCGAGCACCTCGAACACCACCGCGACCGTCGGCCGGCTGTTGCTCGCCGGCGTCTTCGGCTATGCCGCCCTCACGAAGATCGGCGATCCCGCCGCGACGGTCCGCTCCGTCCGTGCGTACCAGATCCTGCCGGACCAGCTGGCCGTGCTGCTGGGCCACGCCCTGCCCGCCGTCGAGCTCACGTTGGCGGTGCTGCTCGTGCTCGGTGTCGCACTGCGGCTCACCGCCGCCGTCGCGTCGGCCCTGCTCGTCATGTTCCTCGTCGGCATCGTCAGCGCCGACGCCCGCGGCCTGATGATCGACTGCGGCTGCTTCGGGAGCGGGGGCGCGACGACGACCCCGTCGTACACGTCCGACATCGTCAGAGACCTGGGCATGCTCGCTGTTGCCGTCGCCGTCGTCGTGGTGGGTCGGTCCCGGCTGGCGCTGACACCGCGGCTGCCGGAACCTCCGGAGCCGACGGACCCGAACGCCAGTGGTGCCGCGCGCCGTCGGGCACGGACGGCGTCGTACCGGTACGAGACCGCCGTCACCCGGCACGGGACGTTGACCCGGCGTACCGCGATCGCCTCCGCAGGTGCGCTGGTTCTCTCCGGGCTGCTCGGCGTCGCCGTGGCCAGCGCGACGGCTCCGGCGCCGCCGACCATGGTCCCGGCCGCCGTGACCAGCTCCGGCGGGATCGTCGTCGGCAGCGCGACTGCGAGGCACACGGTGATCGCCTACGAGGACCCGCAGTGCCCGATCTGCGGGGAGTTCGAGAAGGGCATCGGCTCGGTGCTGGCCGCCGCGGTGAAGGCCGGGACGGTACGGGTCGAGTACCGGATGCGGTCCTTCCTCGGGCCGGAGAGCGTGCGCGCGGTGGCGGCCCTCGGCGCGGCACAGGACGGGGGAAAGTTCGAGGCGCTGCGTGAGCAGCTGTTCGCCCATCAGCCCCCGGAACGCACCGGTGGCTTCACCGTCAGCGACCTGATCACGTTGGGTCGCGACGTCGGACTCGGTGACACCTACGCCGCGAAGGTCCGCTCGCAGACCTACGCCGCGTGGGCCAAGCAGGTCGACGACACCGCCAGCCGCGACGGCAACACCGGTACGCCGCAGCTGATCCTGGACGGTCGGGCGCTGAGCAACACCGTCGTCTTCGATGCGACCGCTCTGCAGGCTGCCCTCGCGTAGTCACGAGACGCCCGCGATCAGGCGGACTGCCGGTGCAACCAGTCGACGAGGCCCGTCATGTAGGTCTGCTGGTCGTCGTACATCGCGAGGTGGGAGCCGTCCGGGCAGTGCAGGTACTCGCCGTGGGGCAGCGTGCCGGCCATGTCGCGCAGATGCGCTGGGTCCATGGTGTCGTGGGCGGCGCCGATGACCAACGCGGGCACGTCGATGCGGGCCAGGTCCTCGAAGCGGTCCCAGTCGACGAGCGAGCCAGCTGCGCCGAGCTCGCTGGGTCCCTGCATCGGGACGTAGATGTCCTTGTTGATGCGACTGAACGACCGCACCACCGGCTCGGGCCAGTCCGCGACAGGCATCCGCAGGACGTGCTTGATGTAGTGCTCGCCCATGAGCAGCTCGTCGTAGCGCGGGTCGTCGGTGTTGCCGGAGGCCTCGAAGGCCTTGATCTCCGCGACCGTGGCCGGGTCCAGACCGGGTACGAGAACGCTTGAGGCATAGGCGTTGTACGCCGGGATGCTCGCCATCATGTTGCTGATGATCAGACCATCGAGGTGCTCGGGATGGGCGAGGGCGTACTCCATGCCGAGGATGCCGCCCCAGCTCTGACCGAGCAGGTAGAACGCGTCGAGCCCGAGTGCCTGGCGGACCTGCTCGACCTCGTCGACGAACCGGTCGATCTGCCACAGCGACGGGTCGTCCGGATGGTCGCTCCAGCCGGAGCCGAGCTGGTCGTAGTAGTAGAACTCGATGCCGGCGGCAGGCAGGAAGCTGTCGAAGCCGAGGAAGTACTCGTGGGTGGCGCCGGGGCCGCCGTGCAGGAGGAGCAGCCGGCACGAGGGGTTGTTGCCGGTGCGCTTGGTCCAGACACTGAACGTCCCGGACGCCGTCTCGATCGGGATCATCCGGATGCCGCCGCTGAGGGCGTCGTCGCGGCCGCTGCTGTCGAGGTAGTCGGTCATCTCGTGAGCATCTACCAGTCGGAGGGGATCGAGCCGTGGAACTGCTTGAGCCGCCAGGTCCCGTCGATCCGGGTGGCCATCACGCTGACGCGGATCGGTGAGCGGTCCTCGCCCTCCGGGCTGGTGACCACGATGTCGCCGAACGCGGTCACGGCGATCAGCGTGTCGGTCTCGTGCACCGGGATCACCTCGCGGCGTGGCCGGAGGGTGCCCACCAGCACCGATGGTTCGTCGAACAGTCCGGTCAACGCGTCAAGGTCGCGGGCGTCGATCGCAGACTGCAGAGCGGCGAGGACGGCGTGGGCGGCGGACACCGCACCAGCGTCTCAGGCGGTGCTCAGAGAGTAGGCGCGAGGTCGCTGTCGTTGGCGGCGAGCAGCGAGCTGGCGGCTTCGAGGAAGCGGGCGTCCATCAGGTGCAGGACCACTCGGAAGAAGCTGTCGTCACGCGCGTCGTCCCAGATGGTGGGTACGGACTCGATGGGGTTCATGTACTGAGGGTGACGGCCGTGACACTCGCCGTACATCCTCAAATCGGACAGACCGGGCGGTACCAAGAGAACTATGCCGGTTAGTCCGATTGGTCATCGCCCGTGCGTCGCCTTGGGGCGCGGACGCCATGCCAGTAGTTAGTAGACAGAGCGGTCCGGATGCCCGGAAAATCGTTGTGCACAGAGGTTTGCGCCCGTCTCATGTTGGCGATAATGTGTTCGAATACGACGCGAAGGGAGGGCACGTTGCTGGTCGACACCCCGGTTGATCCCGGCTTCGCTGACCTCCCCGACGTCATTCCCGACTGGGTCGGGTGGGACGCGCCGCTCCCGGACGGGCCGACCTGTGACTGTGCGTGCGCGGCACCTCTCGCCCGGGTCGGGGTCGTGGAGGAGTTGCGGGCCGTCGTGGACGCTCTCGCGGCCCACGCACCCGAGGAGCTGCCCGGCGCGCAGGCACTGGCGGACGGCGAGGCCCTGCTCGCCGTCGAGCAGCAGCTGCGGGTGCTCAACTTGCGTCGCATCGGCGACGTGGCGGCCCGCGGACTGCACGAGCTGGTTGGGTTCCGGTCCGCGAAGAGCTGGGTCCGGGCGCACCGTCCGGACGGAGACGCCGGGGACGCGAGGCTGGCCGCCCAACTGCGCTGCTACCCACAGCTCCGCGCGGCCGTGGAGGAGGAGCGGGTGCCGCTGGCTGGCGCCCGCAAGGTCGCCCTGGCCCTCACCAAGGTCAGCAGCTTCGTCGACCGCGCCGACGGCCTCATCGACGGCCAGCCCGGCGCCGAGGTGCTGCCGGCCGTGGTGCAGCACGTGCTGGCGCTGGTGTGCCGCCACCTGCTGGGCCTGGGCGATGACGACGCCCGTCTGCAGGAACACGTCGACCGGGCCAAGGCAGTGCTCGGCGCCGCGTCGCAGCTCGACGTGATCGAGGGAGCCCTGAGCTGGCTGGCGGAGGAGATCCCCGCTCGGCAGCTCAGCGGGCCGCTCGACGAGATCGTGATGGCGCTGCTGCCGAGCCAGCTCGAGGAGCGCGGCGACAAGGGCCATGCGCGGCGCGGCCTCAGCCTCACGCCGCTGGACGACGGCTCCGGCTGGCACCTCTGCGGTGACCTCGACCTCGAGTCCGGCGAGCGGCTCTGGACCGCCCTGCGCGCCGAGGCGGCGCGCGATCCGCGCAACCGCACGGACACCGACGCCTGGGAGCGGGCCCGAGCCAGCGGCGACGCCGACCTCTGGGCGCTCGGCGCCGACCGCGCCGACCTGGCGGGCGCCGAGCACCCTCGTGGGCGCCGCGAGCGGCTCCAC
>JAWWOJ010000123.1:0-2736 GCA_033851885.1 Frankiales bacterium
GTGAGCAATCAGGGATCGGTGTCGACACCGGCACCTGAGCCGAGGACCGCGTCGACGAGACCCCAGGACAGCGCTTCCTCCGGGCCGATGACGTCGCCGCTGAGGACCAGGTACGCGGTCCGCCATCGACCGATCCGCTTCGTGACACTGACGGTGCCGCCGGCCCCGGGCACCAGCCCCATGCTGAGCTCCGGGAGCTGAATACGGGTATCCGCGCCGGCGGTCACGGTGCCCGCGAACGCGGGTACCTCTATCCCTGCGCCGATGCAGGCACCGTGCAGATGGGCGGTGGTCCGCGCGGCCAGCGCGTGCACCCGGAGTCCCGCGCTCTGTCGCAGCCGCACCAGGTGCGCCTCGACCAGGTCACGTGCCGTGCCGAACTCGTCGAGGTCACCTCCGCTGCAGAAGCTCGGCCCGTCGCCGCGGAGCTCCACGGAAACACCCGGATCGAGCCGGGCCACCTCAAGCGCCTCGTTGAAGCCGTCGCGCAGCTCGCGGCTGAAGGCGTTGTGTCTGCGGGGCCGCGAGAGCGTCACCGTGAGGGTGTCTCCCTGCCGCTCGACCAGCACGGGCTCGCCTACCTCGGCGACATGCGGTCGGATCGGACGACTCTTGCGCCAGGCGCCGAACTCCGTGCCGCCGAGCAGCATGGAGTAGGCAAGGGATTCCGCGGCAACGCCGGCGGGAGGTGGCAGCTCAGCTGTGATGCGCAGCAGGTCCACCAGGGTGCAGGCGGCCTGCGGATGTGCCGCGGTGCCCTGGGTCAACCGGGTCGCGGCAGCGTCAAGGTCAGGGACGTGCACGATCCGGCGGTCGGTCGTGGGACGGCTCGCGAGCGCGGTGGTGAGGGTGGTGGTGAGTGCATCGAGGAGCGATGGCGCTGGCTCTCGGTCGCCGAGGATCCCTATTGCTGGACGCCGCGCGCGTTCGAGGGCCTGTACTGCCGCCTGCAGTGTGTGCGGGTCGGCACGCTCGTCGAGGTCGACCCAGAGGATGTCGCTGTCTCCGTCGGCCTGCGCCAGTTCGTGCGCCAGCTCAGTCGGGGAGAGCAGGTCCACGGCCTGACTCTTTCATGAGGCGAGGTGCCTGAGCTCTCCGGCGATCCAGGTCGCCCGGACGAGCTCGGCCGACGGCTCGGCGAGAACGGCCGCCAACGGAGACCGCAGCAGGACCAGGTCTGCCGGAGCGCCCACGGCCACCCGGCGGGCCGGTGCCGAGAGGTCATCCAGGGGCGCGAGCATTCCGTCGAGGGCTCGACGGGTGGAGACGGACTCCGCCGCACCGATGACGCGTCCGCTCGCGGTCCGACGGTCGTGTGCGCTGCGGAGTACCTGCCATGGGTCGAGCGGTCCGAAGGGAGCGTCGCTCGAGGGAAGGGCGAGCGGCAACGACGCCCACCGATAGAGGTCTGCGTGCTCGGCCGTCGGGATGTCCCGGAGATAGTCGTCGCCGCGGGCGAGCAGGAACGCGGGCTGGGTGACGACCGGACAAGGAGGTGGCAACTCGGTCGGGATGAGGGCGCCGTGCTCGATCCTGTCCCCGGCAACGACACCGGCGGTCTCCAGGGCGCTCAGCAGCAGGACGTAGGCCTCCCGCGTCACGCAGTGCACCGCGACGGGCCGCGGACGGAGTCTGCGGATGCTCTCCACGAGGGTGTCGAGTGGCGGCAGCAGGTGATCGGCCAGCACCAGCTTGTACGGGCCGACCGCCTCGGGGTCGCCGAGCAACTGCAGCCGCTGCGGCACGTCGGAGCGCAGCAGCGCGCAGGTGTGCGGGTTCAGGTCGGGGGTCGCGTCGGTGACGCCGGTGATGCCGAGCCGCGCGAGCCGGTCGCCGACGGCTCGGAGGTCGGGCTTGCTGGTGCCCACCTGCTCGCCGAGCCAGCTGTCCAGGCGCCAGAGCCGTCCGGTGGGGTGGCCCTCGTCGTCACGCTCGACGCCCGCCACCCCGACGTCGTCGAGGCCGAGCGCCCGCACCCCCGCGGTGTTGACCACCCAGAGTGCGCCGCTTCGGTGCTGCACGCGCACCGGGACGTCGGAGCGGATCGCATCGAGTTCTCGGCGGTCACCCGTCCCGCTCCAGCCGACTGCCCGCACCCAGTCGACCCCGGTGGCCTCGCGCAGCGGACCGAGACCGCCGCTGACGTCGACCGAACGATCGACAGCGGCGAGGGCCATCAGATGGAGGTGGTGGTCGTGCAGCCCGGGGATGAGCGCCCCACCGTCACCGTCGACCACGTCGTCGCTGCCGGACAGTCCAGGTGCGACCGCCGCGACCACGCCCTTGGCGAGCCGCACGTCGACGCGTCGACCGTCGACCTCCACATCCCGGATCAGCGTCACCCGAGTGCCGGTCCCCGGCCCCGCGAGGTGCGCGCCCGAGGCCTGAGCACCTCGTGCTCGCCGACCCACCACGTGCCTTCCCGGCACTCCGCCGGCGACGTGACCGTCGTCAGCGCCGACGCCATCGCGGCGACGCCGGCGAGCGGGATGTCGATCAACCGTGCGCCGCCCCGCAAGACTCCTCCCCAGGCGGCAACGGCGGCGTGAACCCCGGTGAGCGGGTCAGCGATGGCGTCCCCGACGAAGCAGTCGTCGAGCACGAGGCCACCAGCTGCCGCCGCGTCGTCGCCGAAGCCGACCCTGTCCTGCGACCTGCCGTGCGCGGTGATCGACACCCACGTGACATCGCGGGTGGCGACGAGCTGCTCAGCCATGATGCCGGCGCCTCTGAGCG
>JAWWOJ010000136.1:0-9209 GCA_033851885.1 Frankiales bacterium
ACACGACCATCGGCCCGGAGGCGCAGCGGGCTTCGCAACGAGCGTTCCTTCGGAACCTGGGACGCGGCGAGGCGTACGCGCAGGAGGCACCCACGCTCTGGGACGTGGACTTCCGTACGGCGGTCGCGCAGGCCGAGCTCGAGGACCGCGAGATGCCGGGGGCCTATCACCGCATCTCCTTCAGCGGCGTGGAGATCGAGACCACCCGCCCCGAGCTGCTGCCGGCCTGCGTGGCGCTGGTCGCCCACCCCGACGACGAGCGCTACCAGCCGCTGTTCGGTACGACCGTGACGACCCCGCTGTTCGGGGTGCAGGTGCCCGTGCTGGCCCACGCCCTCGCCGACCCGGCCAAGGGGTCGGGCATCGCGATGATCTGCACCTTCGGCGACACCACCGACGTGACCTGGTGGCGCGAGCTCGACCTGCCGGTGCGTTCGATCATCGGCCGCGACGGGCGCATCCTCCCGACTGCCCCTGAGGGGGTGGCCGAGGCGCCGTACGCGGAGCTGGCGGGCAAGACCGTCAAGCAGGCCCAGCGACGGATCGTGGAGCTGCTCCAGGCCTCCGGTGACCTCATCGGCGAGCCGAAGCCGATCACGCACCCGGTGAAGTTCTACGAGAAGGGTGACCGCCCGCTCGAGGTCGTGACGTCGCGCCAGTGGTACATCCGCAACGGCGGGCGCGACGCCGCGCTGCGGGAGCGGTTGCTCGAGCGCGGCACCGAGCTGACGTGGCACCCGTCGTACATGAAGACGCGGTACGACAACTGGGTGGGCGGGCTCAACGGCGACTGGCTGATCAGCCGGCAGCGGTTCTTCGGTGTGCCCTTCCCGCTGTGGTACCGCCTCGACGCCAGCGGCGAGCCGGTGTTCGACGAGCCGTTGCTGCCGACCGAGGCGCAGCTGCCGATCGACCCGGCGTCCGAGGTGCCCGACGGCTTCACCGAGGACCAGCGCGGCGTGCCCGGTGGCTTCGCCGGCGACCCCGACGTCATGGACACCTGGGCGACCAGCTCGCTGTCGCCGCAGATCGCCGGCGGCTGGGAGGACGACCCGGACCTGTTCGGGCGGCTGTTCCCGTTCGACCTGCGGCCGCAGGCGCACGAGATCATCCGCACCTGGCTGTTCGCAACGGTGGTCCGCGCGCACCACGAGCACGGCCAGCTGCCGTGGACCGACGCCGCGATCAGCGGCTGGGTGCTCGACCCCGACCGCAAGAAGATGGCCAAGTCCAAGGGCAACGTGGTCACGCCCACCGAGCACCTCGACAAGCACGGTTCCGACGCGGTGCGCTACTGGAGCGCATCGGCGCGGCCCGGCACCGACACGACCTTCGACGAGAACCAGCTCAAGGTCGGGCGTCGGCTCGCGATGAAGCTGCTCAACGCCTCGAAGTTCGCGCTGGCCTTCCCGTCGCCGGCGGAGGGCGAGGTGACCGAGCCGATCGACAAGGCGCTGCTCGAGGCACTTGCCGGGGTGGTGGAGGAGGCGACGGCCGCCTTCTCGGCGTACGACCCCTCCCGTGCGCTGGAGCGCACCGAGACGTTCTTCTGGACGTTCTGCGACGACTACATCGAGCTGGTGAAGGGTCGCGCCTACGCCGAGGGACCGCCGGCCGAGTCCGCGGGCCGCGCCTTGCGGATCGCCCTGGACACCTTGCTGCGGCTCTTCGCCCCGGTGCTGCCGTTCGCGACCGAGGAGGTCTGGTCGTGGTGGCGCCCGGGTTCGGTGCACCGCGCCTCCTGGCCGACGACCGACGGACTGAAGACGGGCGGGGACCCCGCCGTGCTCGACATGGCAGGTGAGGTGCTCGCGCAGGTGCGCAAGGCCAAGAGCAACGCCAAGACGTCGATGAAGACCCCCGTAACGTCGCTCGTGGTGACGGACAGTGCAGAGCGGCTCGCGCTGGTGTCGCTGGCCCAGGCCGACCTGGTCAACGCCGGCGTGGTCGAGGCGATCACGCTGGTGGAGGGCGCGCCGGCCATCGAGGTCACCCTGGGTGAGGCCCCGCCGAAGTGAGCTCTGCTCGCGTCATGCAGGCCCTGGCGACCCGCTTCCCGAGCGAGGACGCCATGCAGCCGGACCTCGACCGGATCCGGCGGCTGATGGACCTGCTCGGCTCGCCGCAGCGGGCCTACCCGTCGATCCACCTGACGGGGACCAACGGCAAGACCTCGACGGCGCGGATGGTCGACAGCCTGCTGCAGGCGACCGGCCTGCGTACCGGTCGGTTCACGTCGCCGCACCTCGACAGCCCCACCGAGCGCATCACCCTTGACGGCGTGCCGCTGTCCGAGGAGCGCTTCGGCGAGGTGTACGACGAGATCGCGCCGTATGTCGAGCTGGTGGACGACCCCGTGCGCATGACGTTCTTCGAGGTCCTCACGGGTATGGCGTTCGCGGCCTTCGCCGACGCCCCCGTCGACGTCGCCGTGCTCGAGGTGGGGCTCGGTGGTCTGTGGGACGCCACCAACGTGGTCGAGGCGCCGGTCGCGGTCGTACTGCCGATCGGGCTCGACCACGTGCCGCTGCTCGGCACCACGCTCGCCGAGATCGCGACCGAGAAGGCCGGGATCATCCACCCCGGCTCGACGGTCGTGCTCGCCGCGCAGCCACCCGAGGCGGCAGAGATCCTGCTCCGGCACGCCGTGTCGGTGGGTGCGACGGTGGCGCGCGAGGGCCTCGAGTTCGGCGTCGTCGACCGCAGGGTCGCCGTCGGCGGCCAGCTGCTGACGTTGCAGGGGCTGCACGGTCGCCAGGACGAGCTGTTCCTCCCGCTGCACGGTCCCTACCAGGCGGCCAACGCCGCGGCCGCCCTCGCGGCGGTGGAGGCCTTCCTCGGCCGCGGGCTCGACGCCGACGTCGTACGCGAGGGCTTCGCCGCCGCCTCCTCGCCGGGACGGCTCGAGGTGGTGCGCACGTCGCCGACCGTCGTGGTCGACGCCGCACACAACCCGGCCGGCATGGCCGCCACGGTGGCGGCGCTCGGCGACGCGTTCAGCTTCACCACGCTGGTCGCCGTCGTCGCGTGCCTGGCCGACAAGGACGCGCGCGGGATGCTCGAGGCGCTCGAGCCGGCCGTGACCTCGGTGGTCGTCACCCAGAACTCCTCGCCGCGGCATCTGCCGGTGGACGCGCTGCACGAGCTGGCCCGTGAGGTGTTCGGCGACGACCGGGTGACGGTCGAGGACCGCCTCGATGACGCCCTCGACGCCGCGATCGCGCTGGCCGACGACGCCGGAGAGTTCGGGGGCGCGGGCGTCCTCGTGACGGGTTCCGTCGTCACCGCCGGCGAGGCGAGAACCCTGCTCCGCGCCCGCTGACCCCGCCGCCCGTGGATGTGGACATATGGGCTGCTGAGGGGGCCCTCCGGCAGCCCATCTGTCCACATCGACGCCACCGGTAGCCTGGCGGGGAGGGCGGCAGGGTCGCCCGCTCATCGAATCCTCAGGAGTTTCAGCAGTGGCCACCGAGCGCACCCTTGTCCTCGTCAAGCCCGACGGCGTCCGTCGCGGCCTCGCCGGCGAGATCATCAGCCGACTCGAGCGGAAGGGCCTGACGCTGGTCGCGCTGGAGCTCCGCACGCTCGACCGCTCGGTTGCCGAGGAGCACTACGGCGAGCACAAGGAGCGCCCCTTCTTCGGGGAGCTGGTCGACTTCATCACCGGCGGACCGCTCGTCGCCCTCGTCGTCGAGGGTCCGAACGCCGTCGCCGGCACCCGCCGCCTGATGGGCGTCACCAACCCGGTCGAGGCCACCCCGGGCTCGATCCGTGGCGACTACGCCCTCGAGATCGGCCAGAACCTGGTGCACGGGAGCGACTCGCCGGAGTCGGCCGCCCGTGAGATCGGGATCTTCTTCCCGCGCCTGTAGACCGGGTCCCTTCCGCCATGCACACGCGAGGCTCGACTCGCACGCTCAGCGCGGGCAGTTGCTGCGGTGGTCGTGTGCACGGGGGAAGGGCCCAGGGGTGACAACGGTCACGCGACACGCCGACAGCCCCGCATATCGGCCCCCTCGACCTCTACTGGAGCCTGACCGAGCGTTTCGGCTGGATGGCTCCGAGCCGTTACTGTGGGGCCTTCCCCAACTGCTTTCCTGGTGAAGGGCTCCCCTCAACGATGGCGAAGAACGCCAACAGCATGTCGTTCCTCGGCCGTGACATGGCCGTCGACCTCGGGACCGCGAACACGCTGGTCTACGTCCGCGGGCGCGGCGTCGTCCTCAACGAGCCGTCCGTGGTGGCGATCAACACCAGCACCACGGGCATCCTCGCGGTCGGCACCGAGGCCAAACGGATGATCGGCCGCACGCCCGGCAACATCGTGGCGATCCGGCCCCTGAAGGACGGCGTCATCGCCGACTTCGACACCACGGAGCGGATGCTCCGCTACTTCATCCAGAAGGTGCACAAGCGCCGGCATTTCGCGAAGCCCCGGATCGTGATCTGCGTGCCGAGCGGCATCACCGGTGTCGAGCAGCGCGCCGTGAAGGACGCCGGCTACCAGGCCGGCGCGCGCAAGGTCTTCATCATCGAGGAGCCCATGGCGGCCGCGATCGGCGCGGGCCTGCCGGTCCACGAACCGACCGGCAACATGATCGTCGACATCGGTGGTGGCACGACCGAGGTCGCCGTCATCTCCCTGGGCGGCATCGTGACCAGCCAGAGCATCCGCGTGGGGGGTGACGAGCTCGACAGCTCGATCATCAGCTACGTGAAGAAGGAGTACTCGCTGATGCTCGGCGAGCGCACCGCGGAAGAGATCAAGATGGCCATCGGCTCGGCGTTCCCGATGCCCGACGAGCCGCATGCCGAGATCCGCGGACGCGACCTGGTCAGCGGCCTGCCCAAGACCATCGTCGTCTCCGCCGAGGAGATCCGAAAGGCCATCGAGGAGCCCGTCAACGCCATCGTCGACGCCGTCAAGAACACCCTCGACAAGTGCCCGCCTGAGCTCTCCGGTGACGTCATGGACCGCGGCATCGTCCTGACCGGTGGCGGTGCGCTGCTGCGTGGTCTCGACGAGCGGCTGAAGCACGAGACGGGCATGCCGGTCCACATCACCGACAACCCGCTGCACTCGGTGGCGATCGGTTCGGGCAAGTGCGTCGAGGAGTTCGAGGCCCTCCAGCAGGTCCTCATCTCCGAGCCCCGCCACTAGGCCTTGCGCGGGTCCCGCAGAACACGGCTGACGCTCGTCCTGCTGCTGCTCACCGCCTTCACCCTCACCGCGCTCGACTACAACTCGGCGCAGTCGGGTCCGCTGGCCTCGCTGCGCCGTGGCATTGACACGGTCTTCGGTCCGGTGCAGCGCGCGGTCGGGAGTGCGTCGAGCAGCGTGGGCAGCGCCCTCGGTGGCCTGCCGCGGCTCGGCTCCTACCAGAGCGACAACAAGAAGCTGAAGCTGGAGAACGACACCCTCAAGGGCCAGCTCGCGGCCCAGGCCGGACTGCAGTGCCGCTACGACCAAGCGGTCGCGCTGCAGAACTTCACCAACTTCACGAAGTACCCGACCGTCCCGGCACACGTCATCGGCGTCGGTGCGTCGGCAGACTTCGAGTGGACGGCCACCCTCGATGTCGGCACCCTTGACGGCGTCAAGAAGGCCATGACGGTCGTGACCGGCTACGGATTGGTGGGCCGGACAATCACCGTGAGCCGCGACACCACGGTCGTGCTGCTCATCAACGACCCGAACAGCACGGTCGGCGGCTGGCTGGTGGGCCCGGACCTCATCGGATTCGCCATGGGCAAAGGATCAGCACCCCTGAACCTGAGCTTCAGCGGACGTGACGTCGTGAAGAAGGGGACCGTCGTGCTGACGCTCGGTTCCACCTACGCCGCCGGCATCCCTGTGGGCACCGTGACCAGCACGACGTACGACCCCAACGGCACCATCCGGACGGCCCAGGTCGCGCCCTTCGTCGACGTCACGCATCTCGGGCTGGTCGGCGTGATCGTGCAGCCACGGCGGACCACCCCCCGCGCGCCGTTCCTGCCGATCGCCCCGGGCGCGAGCCCGACGTCGACCCCCTGTCCGGCAGGGGTCCCCAACGGACCCGTCCCGACGAGCCGGCCGACAGCCACCCCGAGGACATCGGTGACGCCGTCCTCGTCCCCGTCACCGACCCGCACGCCATGACGCCCAGCCGGCTCCTCCTCGGGGTCATCGCCGTCATCACGGCCCTCATGCTGCAGCTCGCCGCCATCGGACGGCTCCCGCTTCCCGGCGCCGCTCCCGACCTGCTGCTCGTGTTGGTCCTCGCGTTCGCGCTGGCCGAGGGCCCGATGTCAGGCGCCGTCACCGGCTTCCTCGCGGGTCTGCTCGCGGACTGCTTCGCCAGCCACGAGCTGGGCCGCCTGTCGCTCGCATACGCCCTGGCCGGCTATGTCGCCGGCAACCTCCACGACGACACGGATCGCTCCACGCTGCAGCCCTTCGGGGCTGTCGCGACCGGAGCCCTCGTGGCACTCGGTGCCTTCTCGTTCGAGGGGTTGCTGCTCGGGGACCACCGCATCACCTGGCATACGGTGGCCCGCGTCGCGGTCAGCTCGGTCCCTTACGATGTCGTCCTGACGCCCTTCGTCGTTCCCCTGGTGGCCGGCCTCGTCCGCCGCCTCGACGTCGATCCACTGCGTCGCCTGTGAGGAACGTGACCTGTGTCTGACCGATCCCGGCTCCGTCTGGTCGTCCTGCGGGTCGTGGTGGTCTCGATCCTGCTGACGCTGCTCGGCCGGCTGAGCTACATGCAGGTCGCCGAAGGCGGGAGCTACCAGTCCGCCGCCAGCCAGAACCGCGTGCGCGACATCATCACCACGGCCGCCCGCGGACAGATCCTCGACGATCGCGGCGTCGCGCTCGTGACCAACCGCATCGCCCTCGTCGTCAGCGTCAACCGCTCGCAGCTGCTGTCGAAGAAGAAGGGCGGCCCCGCGGAGCTGGCCCGGGTGTCGCGCATCGTGGGCATGTCGGTCGACGACATCAACCGCATCACGACGCCCTGCGTCTACTCGCTCCCCAGCGGCAAGCGCGTCAAGGCGATCGACGGTTGCTGGAAGGGCTCGCCCTACCAGCCGGTCCCGATCAAGTCCTACCGCTCCGACGACGTCGTCCAGGTCCAGCGCGTCCTGTCGATTGTCGAGCGACAGGAGCTGTTCCCGGGCATCACGGCGGAGTACGAGCCGGTCCGCGACTACCCGGCGAAGACGCTCGCCGCCCACGTCCTCGGCTATGTCGGGCAGCTCACCGGGGACGACATCAAGCAGGCGAAGTACGCCAAGCTCGCCCCGACGACGGCGATCGGCCGTTCCGGCGTCGAGGCGGTGTACGACGACCTGCTGCGCGGTCAGGACGGGGTCCAGAAGCTGCTCGTCGACAAGGACGGCAACACGGCCGGGGTCGCGAGCCAGACACCGGCGACCGCCGGTCAGGACCTCGTGCTCTCGATCGACGCGGGCGTGCAGCGGGCAGCTGAAACCGCGTTGGAGCAGGGGATCGCGAAGGCTCGGCAGACGAAGGACACGGGTAGCAGCCGGTTGGGCACTTTCAAGGCCACGACGGGCGCGGCCATCACCGTCGAGGCCGACACGGGTCGGGTCGTCGCGATGGCCAGCTACCCGACGTACAACCCGGCCGACTTCGTACCGCGGATCTCGGCGGCGAAGTACACCCAGCTGCTCAACGCCCCCGGCCATCCGCTCGTGTCCAACGCGGTGCAGGGCACCTTCGCACCAGGATCGACCTTCAAGATCGTCTCGACGTCGGCGGCGCTGAAGTCGGGCGCCTACAACCTGAACAGCTATATCCCGTGCCCGTCGAGCTACCTCAAGAAGAAGAACTTCGAGGGCGAGTCCTTCGGCTCCCTGAGCTTCAACGTGGCGCTGATCCGCTCGTGCGACACCGTCTACTACCAGATCGCCTACAACCTCTGGAAGCGAGATGGCGGGACGAAGATCGCGAAGAACCCGGCCGAGTACATGGTCAAGGAGGCCAAGGTGTTCGGCTTCGGCAAGAAGACGGGCATCGACCTGCCGGACGAGCGGGTGGGTCTCATCCTCAGCCGGGCCGGCAAGATCCAGCTCTACAAGGACCACAAGAAGGACTACTGCGCCGGCGCGAAGAACCCCGCGAAGAGTGCCTACATCCGGCAGATCGACCAGGAGAACTGCGACCACGGCAACGTCTACAACGGCGGCGACGCGATGAACTTCGCGATCGGCCAGGGCGATGTGCTCGTCACGCCGCTCCAGCTGGCCATGGCCTACGCCGCCATCGTCAACGGCGGCACCCTGTACACCCCGCAGCTCGCCAAGGGCTTCCTGTCCTCGGACGGGACCGTGCGCACGATGCTGCCGCCCAAGGTCGCCGGGCACCTCGACGTGCCGGCCGAGTGGCGCAACTACATCAAGAACGCCCTCACCGGAGTCACGAAGCCGCCCGGCACCGCCCAGTTCACGTTCCAGGGGTTCCCGTTCAGCACTGTTGACGTCGGTGGCAAGACCGGCACGGCGGAGGTCGACCAGAACCGCAAGGCGCCGACCTCCTGGTTCGCGTCGTTCGCTCCGGCGGGCAAGCCCAAGTACGTCACCATCGTCATGGTCACCGAGGCCGGCACAGGTGGCACGACGGCTGCCCCGATCGCCCGCAAGATCTGGGAGGCGATCTACGGCCTCGACGGGGCGAAGCCGACCCTGAGGAACGGGCAGACGCCAGGCACGCTGCCGGTGGTGCGCCTCGACGGCACGATCGCCCCGCCTGGTACGCCGATCCCGCACCGCCCCGCGGCAACCAGCTCGCCGTCGCAGGCGGCGGGCAGCGGGACCCAGTCGCTCGGCCTGCCGTGGGCCGAGGAGGCCCGTCGCAGCAGGAAGTCACTCGGGTGAGTGGCGAGGCCCACGACTGGGCCACGCCGCGGGTCTCCCCGGTGCGGTTGCGACCCCGCGAGGTGTCGTTGCGCGAGCGCGTGCTCGACCGCAGCTCACCGCTTCGCCAGCTCGACTGGTGGCTGCTGACGGCGGTCACCGCCCTCGTCAGCGTCGGGGCCCTGCTCATCTGGTCGGCCACCCGCGAGCGTGAGATCGCACTCGGCGCCGACCCGCAGGCCTTCCTGAAGAAGCACATCATCAATGCAGCGATCGGCCTGGTGCTCGGTGTCGCCGCGGCACTGGTCGACTACCGGGCACTGCGGGCCTATGCACCGATCGTCTAT
>JAWWOJ010000149.1:0-2659 GCA_033851885.1 Frankiales bacterium
GGACTGCTCAGTGGAGTTGGTGCGCTCGGCGCCCTCGCCGGCGCTGCTGCGCTGTCCGGAGCGGCCGCAATGCTGCCCGAAGAGGCGGAGGCCAGCTCGGCCGACCCGCTCGCGCACCTGGTCCGCCGGACGACGTACGGGATGAACGCCGACCAGCTCTACGGCGTCCACCAGCAGGGCGCCGACCAGTGGCTCGCCGCGCAGATGAACCCGAACGTCAAGGTGCCGGACACTTACATGGACCACCTGGCCTCGCGCTGGCCGCGGCTCAAGCTGGACATCTGGCAGGTCCGTCAGCACCTCGACAACGGCGCCTGGGACGTGATGGAGGACCTGGTCGACGTGCACATCGCCCGGGCGGTCTGGTCGCGCCGGCAGCTGCTCGAGGTGATGGTCGACTTCTGGTCCAACCACTTCAACATCACCTGCCCCAGCTCGAACGTCTGGGACTCGCGGCACCGCTTCGACCGCGACGTGATCCGGATGAACGCGTTCGGCCGGTTCGAGGACATGCTGATCGCGTCGGCGAAGCACCCGGCGATGCTCAACTACCTGAACAACGTCGACAGCACGAAGTTCGAGCCGAACGAGAACTACGGCCGCGAGCTGCTCGAGCTGCACACCGTCGGCATCAGCGGCGGCTACAACGAGACCGACATGCGCAACTCGGCGCTGATCATGACCGGGATGAGCATCGACGAGTCCCCTGACAGTGGCGGCGGCTACTACTACAAGGAGTACAACCACCACACCGGCCACGTGAAGGTGATGAAGTTCAGCAACGGCAACGGAAATCCCAACGGTGAGCCGCTCGCGATGGCCTACCTGAAGTACCTCGCGAACCACCAGGCGACCGCGTTCCACCTGTGCGGCAAGCTCGTCACTCGGTTCGTCTCCGACACTCCGCAGCCCAAGCTGGTCAAGCGGCTCGCCCACATCTACCTGACCTCCGGTACGGCCATCAAGCCGGTGCTGCTGGCGCTTTTCGCCTCGACCGAGTTCAAGCACTCCGCCGGCCAGAAGGTACGGACTCCGTACGAGGACCTGATCGCGACGTTGCGTGCGCTGCGGATCGGCCCGGACAAGAAGGGCACCGACGGCATCCGCGCCCTGCAGTACGTCGCGAGCACCGTCGGCCAGCCGCCGCTGGCCTGGACCGAACCAGACGGCTACCCCGACGTGGCGGCCTCGTGGGCGTCGTCCTCGGCCACGCTGGGCAAGTGGAACGCACACATGACGATGGCTGCCGGCTGGTGGCCGGACACGCTGACCCGCACCCAGCTCCGGGACCTGCTGCCCAAGAACCCGCCGGTGACCCTCGGCGAGGTCATCGACACCTTGGCCGTCAAGCTCTCGATCACCCCGTTGCCCCCGTCGCACCGCGGTGCCATCGCGGGCTTCCTCGGCCGCACCCCCAGCTCCCGGATCGCGGACAACGACGAGGCGCTCGGATGGCGTCTCCCGTACATCGCAGCACTGCTCCTCGACAGCCCGACCCACGTGAAGCGGTGACGACGATGCCCAGCACTGACGGTGACCTCGATCGCGCAGGTGCCAGCGATCTGGCTGCCAGCAAGGATTGTGGCTGCCCCCAGGACGGTCCTCGCGGCCTGAGCCGCCGTGGCTTCCTCGGCGCTGCCGCCGCTGCAGGGACCCTCGGCGCCGTCTCCACCATCGTCGGCGACTTCGGCTCGATGCAGCTCGCCTACGCGGACTCCGGCTACACCGGTGACGTCCTCGTCGTGGTCAGTCTGCGAGGTGGCTTCGATGGTCTGTCGGCTGTCGTACCTGCTGCTGACCCCAACTACCTGGCGGCGCGGCCCACGATCGGCATCCCGACCTCGCGGCTGATCCCGCTCAACGCGACGTTCGGCCTGCACCCGGCGCTGAACAGGCTCAAGCCGATGTGGGACGCAGGGCTGTTCGGCGTCGTGCACGCCGTCGGCCAGGCGGATCCGACCCGGTCGCACTTCGATGCGATGGACCAGATGGAGCGCGCGGCGCCGGGCTCCTCGCTGCGTACCGGCTGGATCAACCGGATGGTCGGGCTGACCGGTGCCGGTTCGACGTTCGCCGCCTCGTCACTGACTACGTCGACCGCGCCGAAGTCCTTCATGGGCCCCGCACCCTCGGTCACGCTGGGCTCGATCGACGGCTTCGCTCTTCAGGGCTCCGGGGACAACCAGGACCGGGCTCGCTGGGCCAAGGCGCTGCGCACGATGTACAAGGGCCAGCACCAGGTCGTGCTCGCCCCGGCCATGGCAACGCTGAACGCGATCGGCACCACCTCGGCGATGAAGTCGGCCGGCTACCGTCCGGCCAACGGCGCGCAGTACCCGGACGGTCTCGGCAAGGCGCTCCGCGACGTGGCCCGGATGATCAAGGCCGGCGTCGGCCTGCGGGTCGTCGCCATCGACATGGGCAACTGGGACATGCACGACGGCATGGGCCAGAGTGACGGCGGCTGGATGTTCCGCCAGCTGACCGAGCTCGGCGACGCCCTGGCGGCGTTCGCCACGGACATCGGGCCGGGGATGCCGGGCGTGAACGTCGTGACGCTCAGCGAGTTCGGCCGTCGGGTCGAGGAGAACGGCTCGGGCGGCGTCGACCACGGTCACGGCAACGCGGTGTTCCTGCTCGGCGGCGGCGTGGCCGGCGG
>JAWWOJ010000570.1:0-2588 GCA_033851885.1 Frankiales bacterium
AGCGTGCAGAGCTCGTCGTCCCAGGCGATGCCGGACGTCCCGATGCCCATGACGAGCAGGACTGTCGGGTGCGACGGGTCGCCGAAGGACTCCGTCCACAGCGTCAGCCCGTTCGCCTGAACGAAGCGTTCCATGCTCAACTCCTCTGTCGTCTTTCACGGATCGTGCGGTCGTGCGGATGCCGGGGTGGTGCGGCTAGCTCGCGCTGAGCCGCAGCCCCCCGTCGAGCCGGATCACCTCGCCGTTCAGGTAGGGGTTGCGGGCGATGTGCTCCACCAGTGCGGCGAACTCCGCGGGAGCACCGACGCGCGGCGGGAACAGCAGGTCACGCAGCATGCGCTCGTTGCGCTTGTCGATGACCGCTCGGGTCGCCTCGTCCATGTCCTTCGGATCGGGGTTGAGCATCGGCGTCTCGAAGATCCCGGGCGCGATGGTCATCACCCGGATCCCCAGCGGCTTGACGTCCCGAGCGAGCGGCAGCGTCATGCCGGCCAGGCCCGACTTGGCGGCGGCGTAGGCGGTTTGGCCGGCCTGCCCGTCGAAGGCCGCGCATGAGGCCGTCATCACGACCACGGCGCGCTGGCCGTCCGGCCCTGGCTCGGACCTCGCGGCGCGGGCGCAGAACTGGCGGATCACGTCATAGGTGCCCGTGAGGTTGACCGCGAGGACGTTCTGCCAGTCCTCCAGGTCATGAGGCGAGCCGTCCCGCTGGACCGTGCGGGTCTGACCGTGCGCGATGCCCGCGCACGAAACGAGCAGCCGCAGCGGGCCGAGCGACTCGGCCGTGTCGAGGGCCGCGCTGATGGCCGCCGAGTCGCGCAGGTCCGCCACCGCAGGAGTGGCTCCGAGAGCGCTGGCGACCTCTGTTGTGCGACGGGCGTCACGGTCCAGGACGACGACCCTGGTGCCGCGCTCGACGAGTCGCTGGGCCGTCGCCGCGCCCAGGCCGGATGCGCCTCCGGTGACGACGGCGACACCGCCGGACAGCAGGCCATTGCCCTCTTGGGGTTCAGGCATCGTCAGCCACCCCCAGCAGCCGCCGCAGTGCGGCGAGGATGCGCTGCTTCCGCGGGTCCAGGAACGCCGTCGGGCCCATCCGGTTGCAGACGTAGCCGAACGAGGCGCCGGTGAGCGGGTCGGCGTACCCCGCCGAACCTCCTGTGCCTGGGTAGCCGAACGAGGTCGAGGTGAGCATCCGGGAGGCTGCCGAGGGAAGCATGAAACCCGTGCCCCACACCGCCGGCCACCGCGTGATGAGGTCCGGTCCCTCGGCGTTCTGCGGAGTGGCCGCATCGCGGGCGGTACCGTCGTCGAGGAGGCGGACGCCGTCCAGCTCCGACAGGCAGGCGGCGTACATCCGGGCCAGGGAGCGTGCGTCGCAGATCCCGCCGATGCCGGCGAGTTCTGCCTGCCACATCCGGCGCTGGCCCTCCGGATCGGGCTCGGCGGGAGGCACCAGGGGGAGCGACCCGCTGAGGTCGAAGGCCCGTCGCGTGAGCGAGGTCGGGTCTGCCATCAGGGTCATCATCTCGACCAGGCTGGGCAGCAGCGGGTGCTCGGGCAGGTCGGCATGTCCGCTTCCGGGGGGAGTGCTGACCGACTCCGCTACGTGTCGGTGCTGGTCCTCCGGAAGGCCGATCCAGCACCTCAGCCCGAGGGGCTGAGCGATCTCGGCGTCGAAGAACGCCCCGATGCTCAGACCGGTGAGGCGCCGGACGATCTCACCTGCCAGCCACCCGTAGGTGATGGCGTGGTAGCCGAAGGCCGTGCCCGGTTCCCAGACCGGCCGCTGGGCGGCGAGGCGTTCGGTCGGCACCTCGCCGACGAGGAACTCGTCGAGGGTGATCGGCTCGTCCCAGTAGGGGAGCCCGGCCTGGTGGGACACCAGCATCCGGACGGGCACGTCTGCCTTCCCCTGAGCGGCGAACTCCGGCCAGACCTCGGCCGCGGGCGCGTCGAGGTCCAGCAGCCCACGCGCAGCCAGCAGGTTGACCGCGATGCCCGCCATGCCCTTCGTGGTGGAGGCGACGCCCACGATCGTGTTGCGGTCCCAGGGCGTGCCGTGCCCGTCGCTGTCGCCGGCCCAGACGTCGACGACCTGGCGACCGTCGACGTAGACGGAGCAGGCCGCCCCCACCTCGGGGACAGGCCCGTCGAAGTTGGCCAGAAAGGCGTCCACGACCGGCTCGTAGCCCGACGCGACGTCCCCGTTGAGCTCGACGTCGACCATCAGCGACGCCTCCAGGGTCCAGTCAGGATCATGTGTCTCCTTCAGATGCCGAGCAGCTCGGCGACCTCGCGGCGCTGACCGATGGGGTCGCCGAGGTAGCCGCGCATCGAGCGGGCGCGCTTGACGTAGAGGTGTGCGGAGTGCTCCCAGGTGAAGCCCAGGCCGCCGTGCAGCTGCAGGTTCGCCGCAGCCACGTCGAGGTAGGCGTCGGAGGCGATCGCTGCCGCCGTCGCGACGGCCCGCTCGTACCCGCCCTCGGGCGAGGCCGCCGTCGCGTTCAGCACGGCGGCGCGGATCAGCTCGACGGCGACGAGCATGTCCGCGCAGCGGTGCTTGACCGCCTGGAACGACCCGATCT
>JAWWOJ010000257.1:0-3630 GCA_033851885.1 Frankiales bacterium
CTCCGTGCCCTGGGACTGGCGGCGGTCCTGACCGCCACCGCTCTCACGGTCGGAGCCAGTCAGTCGGCCGACGCCGGCGGCGTCGACACGACGACGAGCTCGATCCTCGCCAGCAACGGCGAGCGCATCACGGTCACCAACCACCTCACGAAGGCCGCGCAGCAGCAGCTCACCGTGCACCGCGGCCGGCACGAGTACCTGCTGGTGTGGGCCGGTGACACCAACGTCGCCGACACCACCGGCAAGTCACTGCAGGAGACCCGGCTGTCGGTGAACCCCGTCAAGACCCTCAACGAGGACACCGACAACGCGCCCGCGCCTGACTTCCTCGCGGTCATCGACGCGACGAAGGGCTCGGCCGACTACGGCAAGGTCGTCAACACCGCGACCGTCGGCCCGATCATCGAGAACGAGCCGCACCACATGCAGTACATCTTCAACAAGGGCGACAAGATCTTCGCGGGCGGCCTGTTCTCCGACGTGACCTACGTCTTCGACGTCGCGAAGCTGCCGGCCCTCACGCTGTCGGGCACGAACCTCCCGCAGGACACCCTGTGCGGCTCCATCCCGGACGCCTACTGGGTGCTCAAGGACCACACGGCCTACGGCACCTACATGGGCGGTCCGGACGCCCCCGGGCCGTGCGTCTACAGCGACGGGTCGGTCCGCGTCGGCAACGGCTTCGGCGGCTCGCCCGGTGAGATCGTGCACCTCGGCACCGACGGCAAGACGCTGAGCGAGTCGCCGGCGGCGCTCGCCACCAGCGAGGACCCGGTCGACTGCATCGACTACCCCGTGCTCCCCACCGCGACCTGCGCGAACCCGCACGGCATCCAGGTGCGCGAGGACCTCAACGTCCTGGTGGCCAGCGACTATGCCGAGCCGCGCAACATCGTGCTCGACCCCGTGAAGCCGCAGGACGCCAACATCTTCCGCGACACCGTCCGCACCTTCGACATCAAGAACCGCAACGCCCCGAAGCTCGTCTCGGTCAGCCACATGCCCGACGGCCCGCGCAAGGAGCGCAACCCCGGCCACGAGGAACCTCGCGGCATCATGGAGACGACGGTGACGAACCTGCCCGGGCACAAGGGCGCGTTCGCCGAGTCGATGTGCGGTGGTGTCATCTACTACACGCCGGACATGACCGCGAAGAAGCCGGTCTGGCGCGAGGTCTTCGACGACACCACGGCTGCCAAGGAGCTCAACCCCGACACCGTCGAGGGCGGCGGCTGCGACGGTGGCGGCTGGGTGCAGACGTCGCTGGACGACAAGTACCTCTACCACGCGGTCATCGGCCGGGGCCCGGGTTCGCTCGACGACTACGACACCGGCAGCGCGAAGATGGTCTACACCCTGGACATCCAGAAGCTGCTGGCGGCGGGCACCCGCACGACCTGCTCGATCAACACGATCAGCGAGGTCTACGACGGCGGCCACGAAGCCGACTGCCCAACGCTGGCGAGCGCGCTGCCGATCAAGGACCTGACGTCCGGCGGTCCGCACTGGGGAACGCTCGACAACTTCCAGCTGGGCCCGGACGGCTACTACCACCAGACGACGGACGTGCGGCGGATCGCGATCAGCGACTACTTCGTCGCCCGCACCAGCGTCGACGGCGACCACCGGGTCTGCATGATCAACGTGACGCCGACCGGCAAGCTCAGCCTCGACACGACCTTCCGTGACGAGAACGAGGGCACGCCCTGCGTCGACTTCAACCGCAGCAGCTGGCCGCACGGCAAGTACGGAAACGCCAAGCCGCACAGTGAGCTGTTCGTGGTGGCAGACGCCGACATCAGGTGATCCTGGCGCATCCCGGCCACGTCGTCGCCACGGCGGCGGTCGGCACGGTCGCCCTGCGAGTGCTCCTGCTCGTGGGTGCGGCCGTGCTGGCCGGTACGGCGGTGTCCTCACGACGGCTGTGGACGCTGCCGCTGCTGTCGGTCCCGGTCCTGCTCGCGGTCAGCGGTACGGCGGGATGGTTCCGGGTCTCCGTCGTGGTGCACGTCGCGGCAGCTTCCGTCTGGCTCGGCTGCGTGCTGCGGGTCGTCGCGGTGCGGCAGCGCGACCGGGCTCGGGTGGTCGCGCGGGTGGCACCGCTGGCAGTGACGTCCGCCGTCGCGGTCGCCGGGTCCGGCATCGCCCAGGCGCTGGCCGACCGGGTGCGCGTCGACGGCATCACGTTCGACCGGCTGGTCCTCGTCAAGGCCGGCCTGCTCGTGCTCGCTACGGCGCTCGGCGCCCGGGCAGCCACCCGGGTGGCGCCTCGGTCGCTCGAGCTGGTGGCGCTGGTGGCGGCGGCGGGCCTCGGGGCCGCCCTCATCGCGGTGCCGTCGGCGCCGCCGGCGGGTCAGCCGGTGCTGACCGCCTACGGGACGCTGGTGCCGCAGCGGCCCGGGACGAACTACCTGCACGCCGACGGCCAGTGGCAGCGTGTCCAGTTGCCCCCCGGCCGGTCGACGCTGCGGATCGGCCAGGGGACGCTGCTGGTCGACACCGGCTCCCGTCGCGGGCTGCAACCGGACGGACCGGAGTGCGCGACGGCGCTGCTCGCGAAGCCGTCGCTGAGGCGATGCCCGGACCAGGCGCTCGACCCTGACGACGCCGCGGCGCTGACTGTCCTCACGGGTTGGCTGCACGGACGAGGGATCGGCGCTGTCGCCGTACAAGGTGACCGGACGGCGCGGTCCGAGGCGGCGGCGAGGCTCTTGGGGGGCAGCGCCGCGCG
The DNA here is from genome assembly GCA_033851885.1 of Frankiales bacterium. Taxonomy (GTDB): domain Bacteria; phylum Actinomycetota; class Actinomycetes; order Mycobacteriales; family SCTD01; genus RYN-111. The sequence continues at coordinate 2,732 of JAWWOJ010000257.1, forward strand.
GCCGCAGGCCCTCGTCGTGACCGGCGGCTGGGCGTCCGCGGCGGCGACGCTGAAGCGGCTCGGGCGGACGGCGCCGGCGGGCGGCGTCTACCTGGCTCCGTGGCTGTTCATGGGTTCGCTGCTGACGGCCTATGCGACCACCGCGCCACTGGTGGTGCTGCCGTTCGACCCGCGTGGGCACGATGCCCTGCGCTATGCCGCGAGCCTGCCCGTGGGGGAGACCCCGACGGCGGCCGGCTACCGGGCGTGGGGCGGCGCGACCGGTGCGCCGCAGGTCTGGGCGACGAGCCCGGCCAGCATCTTCCCCACCGACCTGGGACACGACCACGGGTCCGCCACCGGGTGGTTTCCGGGGGGCGCCCTCGTGCCCGTTTCATGATCCTCGCGCTACGGAGCTACCGAGCTAGCGACAGGGCGCCGGGCCGAGGATGTCCTGCGTCGAGTCGTAGTAGGCGACGTGGCCGGCCTGGGCGAACCGCAGGCAGAAGTGCGCGCTGTCAGCGCTCAGCACCGTGCTCGTCACGGCCGGCGTCGGCGTGTAGCCGTGCGTCACGAGACCGGGCATCAAGGTGAAGGTGCCGAACTGCTCGTGGTAGCCGAGCTCGGCGACGATCGCGTTGCGGGCGTCCGTCGGACGCAGGTCGTGCTTCTGGAACGCTGCGGCGCGCTGGTTGAGGAAGACGGGGATGGCGATGGCGGCGAGGACTGCTATCCCGGTGAGGGCGCCGAAGACCCACCCGAGCACGCGACCAGCCACGGCCAGACCAGTGCGGGGCAGGCCCGCCCGGTCGCGCTGCTTGTCGGACTGCCGGGCCAGCACCAGAGCCGCGATCGGCCCGGCCACGGGCAGCACGAAGACGCTCAGCACGCTGAGCAGCCCGAGCGTGTCGAACGGCGGC
>JAWWOJ010000266.1:0-3061 GCA_033851885.1 Frankiales bacterium
GCGATCGCCGACATGGCCCGGGCCAGCAGCGGCGTCAGCGGAGGCTGGTCGGGGTAGCCCCAGTCGAGGTGATGACCGGCCTGCAGGAAGTAGAGCTCGTCGCGGTGGTAGCCGTAACGGCCGGAGAGCAGCAGCAGGACGAGACCGGTGACGGCAGAGACCACGATCGCGGGGCGGTGCATCACCGGATCCTGGCGTAGACCTCGTCGTAGCGCTCGCTCACCCGAGCCGGGTCGAAGACGACGGCCGCCTCCGCGGCTGCGGCACCCGCGACCGCGGCCTCGGTGGGGGAGTCCAGCCAGTGCTGGATCCTGGCCGCCAGTGCGGCCACGTCACCGGCGGGCACGATGTCACCACCGACTGCCGCCGCAACCTCAGCCACCGCGGGGTCGTCGCTGGCAATCAGCGGCCGGCCGTGCCGTGCCGACTCCGCCGCGGTCAGCGAGGAGCCCTCACGGCGGAGTCCCGGCATGGAGGGCACGACGACCACGCGCGCCCGGCCCATCGCGGCCGACACCTCCGCCTGCGTCATCCGGCGCGCTCCGGGCACCGACAGCGGCCCGTCGCCCGCGACGACCAACCTGCCGCCGCTCACACGACGGAAGGCCTCGAGCAGCACCTTGATCCCCTTGTCCTCCGAGAGCCGCCCGGCGAAGACCACGTCGTGGCATTCCTCGATCGGCAGCAGTGGCCCCGTCGGCACGGGCACCGGCACCGGGATCGCCTGTGCCCCAGGCAATCCCGCGCGCCGCAGAGTCGAGGCGACGACCTCGGACACACCGACCACCGCCGCGATACGGCCGGCCATCCGTCGTACCAGGGGGTCCAGAGCCAGACCGGTCACGGCGCGCGGGTCCGGCAGCCGGTGCTCCGACCCGCCGAAGGAGCGCAGGTCGTGCACGGTCAGCACGGTCGGTACGCCGGTCGGGCGCAGCACGGAAGGGGAGAGCTCACGCAGGACGTTGTGCACGTGCACGATGTCTGGCCGGAACAGCCCGATGCGGTCCTGTAGGCGTCGTGCGGCGCGTGGGTCCCACAGGTCGAGCACGGCGCGTGGCCCACGGTGGCTGCCGTCACCGGCGAGCACGTCGACGGCGTGACCCCGCTCGCGCTGGGCAGCGAGGAGACGGGACAGGAAGACCTCTGCGCCGCCATGACCGTCGCCTGGGGGATGGTCGTTGACGTGCAGGACCCTCACGACGGGCAGCCTGTCATGAACCGCGGCCGGGGAGCTCCTAGACGGCCGATCCCTTGGCGCGGTCGACGAGCTTGCCGTAAAGCGCGTTGCTGTCCACCGAGTCGCCCGAGCCGTAGGAGAGCGACAACAGCGTGACCTCCGTGTGCTTCTTGAGGAACCCGCGGATCTCGGTCATGACGTTGATCGTGATGCCGGGGCCCTGGACGGGGATCGTGAGGGTGAATCCGAAGGCGCCGTCGGTGCCGGCGTTCGACGGCGAGAGCTTGACGACGTCGACCTTCCCCAGGGTGACACCCTTTGTACTGGTGCCCACCTGCTGCTTGAGCGTCTTCTCGAAGCTCGTCCCGAGGCACGTCGACGCCTTGTCGCCCTGGAACGCGGCGAGCTGCTTCTTGGCGTCCTTCGTGGAGGCGACCACCTCGACCTCGGAGCTGACCTGCACGCCGTTCGGGGGAGCGCCCTTGGCGAAGTCGTCGGAGCTGACGTCGACGAGGCTGGTGCTGGCGGCGGCGGCGGACCCGCTGAGCCCGAGGCACGTCGCAACGTCCGCAGGGATGGCGCCACTCGTGGTGCTGGGATCACTGGGTGTACTGGTGTAGCCGGCTCCGAAATCGGCCTTCACGAGGTTGATCGCCTTCGCGGCTGTGGTCCCCTGGGCCTTGGTCGGTGGCGTGTCTTTTGCGGTGCCGCAGCCTGACGTGAGGAGAGCCAGCGTCAGCAGGGCGGCTCCGGACATCTCGATTCGTGTCATGTCGGGCAACCTAGTGCTTTCCGGAATCTGTCACGTAGTTGACTGGGGCGGTGGCTTATGACGAGGCGGCGCGAGAGCGGCGGGTCGACGAGCCAGACCACCGCACGGGGCGCACGGCCTTCCAACGCGACCGCGCGCGGGTGCTGCACTCCGGCGCGCTCCGTCGGCTGGCCGGCAAGACGCAGGTCGTCGAGCCGGTCGGCGTACACGCGATGGTCCCGAGGACCCGGCTGACCCACTCGCTCGAGTGCAGCCAGGTCGGGCGTGAGCTCGGCGCGGCCCTCGGCTGCGACCCGGACCTCGTCGACACCGCCTGCCTCGCCCACGACCTCGGGCACCCGCCCTTCGGTCACAACGGCGAGATCGCCCTCGACGAGGCCGCAGCGGCCTGCGGCGGGTTCGAGGGCAACGCGCAGTCGTTCCGGCTGCTCACCCGGCTCGAGGTCAAGGTGGAGGGCGCCGGCCTCAACCTCACCCGAGGCTCGCTGGACGCCGCGACCAAGTACCCGTGGCCCAAGGGCGACCGTCGGAAGTTCGGCGTCTACGACGACGACCTGGAGGCGTTCACCTGGGTCCGCTCCGGGAGGACCGACGAGACCAGGCCGCTGGAGTCGCAGGTCATGGACTGGTCCGACGACGTCGCCTACTCCGTGCACGACTTCGAGGACGGGGTGCTGGGTGGCCTCATCGATCTCGACGTCCTACGCCGGGCTACCGAGCGGGAGGCGGTCGCCGACCTGGCTTCCCGGCACTTCTCGGAGATGTCGGCCGAGGAGCTCGAACAGGTGTGGGCCACGCTGCTCGACGAGCCGTGGTGGCCGCTCGACTTCACCGGGTCGGGCCGCGATCTGGTCGCCCTCAAGCGCACCACGTCGACGCTGATCGGCCGCTTCTGCCTGGCAGCGGAGAAGGCCACCAGGGCGAGGTTCGGCAGCACCGACCTCTCCGAGTACGCCGCCGACCTCGTGGTCCCTGCCGTCGAGCGGGCCGAGGTCGCGGTGCTGAAAGCCGTGACGCTGCGCTATGTCATGGGGCGGCCGGAGGCATCGGCTCTGCAGGCGCGCGAGCGCGAGGTCATCAGCGAGCTGGTGCCGCTGGTGCGCGACGAGGCG
>JAWWOJ010000301.1:0-14849 GCA_033851885.1 Frankiales bacterium
CGGTCACGTCGGTGGGCAGGGGGAACGCCATGTGCGGGTAGACCAGCGCCTTCTCGCAGTAGCCGCCACCCAGGGTGAACGCCGCCACCCGGGTGCCGTCGGCCAGCGTCCCGACGACCTCGGAGCCAGGGATCATCGGTAGCGTCGCGGCGCTCAGGTAGCTGTTCTCCACCTGATGCGTGTCGGCGTAGTTGACACCCGCGCTGGCCACCTCGACCAGGACCTGGCCGCCGCCGGCGACCGGATCGGGCACCTCACAGACCTTCAGGACCTCGGGTCCGCCGAACTCGCTGATCTGGATGGCTCTCATGCTCAGGACGGTACTGGCAGGATGTCCCCGTGCCCGAGCAGATCACCGTCATCAGGCCTTCGGCGCTGCTGAAGGACCAGGACGCGCATCAGGTGCTCATGGCTCTCGAGGAGCGCGACGTGAGCAAGGGCGGCGTCTGGAGCGCGACGGCCGGTCTCTGGCAGCGCTACGACAAGGCGTGGGACGGCGACGCCGGCAGCCGGGGCGGTTCTCAGCTGGTCGGCACGATCGGCGTGGTCTACGGCACCCCGTCGAAGTACGACATCACGATCTACCGGGCCACTGTGACCGAGTACGGCCACGAGTCCGGCTGGAGCGTCAACCGGCTCTGCGACGACGCCCTCCAGTTCGCCGGCCTCACCCTGGCCAGCTGCCCGCGGACGACGCTCACCCAGCCCGGCCCGGACCCCTTCAAGCGACCCTGAGGACGTCACCCGCGCGGTGCTCCGTACGTCCTTCGCTTGTAAGCAGCCACACCGACTGCCGGCCGTGCACGACCCAGTCCTCGTCGAACCGCACGAGGGCGGTGTCCTCGTCGATGCCGACGACCGGTCCGGTCGCCCGCGTCAGGTAGCGCCCCACCAGGTCGGGCATCCAGCCGCTGATCCGGTCGAAGTGCGGGATGACCCGCAGGTCGACCACGCCGAGACCCCGGTCGGCGCCGCGCGCGGGGTGCCGGAAGTCGGGCACCCACGACGTGAGCGCCATCGCCCCGGCACTGCAACCGGCCAGTGCGGCACCGCCTTGCCACGCGTCGTGGATGGCCTGCCAGAGCGCAGTGCCTCGCAGCGTGGAGGCGAGGTACGGCGGGTTGCCGCCGCTGAGGTAGACCAGCCCTGCGCCCGCTACCTGCGCGGCCAGCGCGGCCTCGTCGGCCTCCGCGCGGTCGCGGGCCACGACAGGCACGGCCTCGACCCCCAGCCGCCCGGCCTGCTCGACGCCCAGGGCGATCCAGCGGTCCAGCGAGCCCTCGCCTTCAGGGGCGGCCGCAGTCGGCACCTGCACGTACCGAGGAGGGCGGCCCTCGAGCAGCAGCCGCTCGGTCTCGAGCATCACCGGCAGGTACTCACCGCTGCCCACCAGCGCCACGGGTCCCGCCATGCCGTCAACCTAGGCGACCGGCAGACTGGTCACCGAGATGACGATCGATGCGCTGCTGCTCACCAGCTTCGGAGGCCCCGAGGGCCCCGACGACGTGCTGCCCTTTCTGGAGAACGTCACCCGCGGGCGCAACGTCTCGCGCGAGCGGCTGCAGGTCGTGGCAGCGCACTACCTCGAGCACTTCGGGGGAGTGAGCCCGCTCAACGAGCAGTGCCGCCGGCTGCAGAAGGCCCTTCAGGAGGAGGTCCCCGGGCTTCCTGTCTACTGGGGCAACCGCAACTGGCATCCGTTCCTCGCCGACACCATGGCCACGATGAAGGCCGACGGCATCCGGCACGCGCTGGCCGTCGTCACCAGCGCCTTCCCGTCGTACTCGGGCTGCCGGCAGTACCAGGAGGATCTGGTCGGCCCCATCCCGGTCTCGAAGCTCCGCCACTACTACGCCGAGAAGGGGTTCCTCGAGCCGATGCGCCGCAACGTCGCGGCCGCGGCCGAGGGGCTGGCGAGCCCGCGGCTGGTGTTCACCGCGCACTCCATCCCGCTGCGCATGGCACAGGCGTCGGGGCCGGACGGCGGGGCGTACGAGCAGACGCTGCGGATCGCTGCTGCCGCCGTCGCCGGCGACCGTCCCTGGGACCTGGTGTGGCAGTCACGCAGCGGCCCACCGCAGATCCCCTGGCTCGAGCCCGACGTCGGTGACCACGTCCAAGCGTTGTACGACGACGGCGCGCGGGAGGTCGTGGTCGTGCCGATCGGGTTCACCAGCGACCACGTCGAGGTGGTGTACGACCTCGACGTGCAGCTGCGGTCGCGGCTCCCGGACGACCTGGTGCTCCGGCGGGCGGCCACCGTCGGGACCGACCCGGAGTTCGTGCGGATGCTCGGCCGCCTCGTGCGGGAGCGGGTGGCCGGCGAGCCCGCCCCGCCGGGGATCGCGCTGCACCATGTGTGCCCCGCCGGCTGCTGCCTCAGCTGACCTTGTTGGTCGCGGTGTTGAAGCAGGTCTTGTAGGGCTGCAGGGTGCCGAGGTCGTTCTGCAGGTTGTACGTGACGCACTCGGCGATCGGCAGCAGCGTCAGCTGCTCGTTGCCGCGCGCGTCGATCACGTCGTGGGTCACGAGGACGTTGGTGAGGCTGAAGACCGCGATGTCATAGGGCGTGTTGGTGGCTGACCGGTAGACGTAGACCGTCACGTTGCCGAGGTGCGTGCCGAGTGCCGCGGCCCGCGAGAACTGCGGGCTGTAGGCGTCGAGGTTCTTCGTGATGACGACCGGGTCGAGCCGCGCCTTGCCGGCGGTGGTGGCACCGGTGGTCGCCGTCGTAGCGGCTACCGACAGCCCGATCCGGATGTTGTCGACCGGGACGAGGTTGGGGTGGGCCCCCGTCGTGCTCGTGCCGCCGGCGAACCCCGAGACGGACAGGTAGCGGTCGAAGCCGTCGACGAACGTGTCAGCGGCGAGCTGGGCGTCCTTCAAGGTGGTGATGCGGCGCTCCTGAGGGGAGGCCGACGGCGTCCCACTGGAACCGACCAGGCCTGCCGTCGCGATCGCGACGGTGGCGGCGCCGGCGACAATGGTGCGCAGTCGGACCTTCACAGCGCCTGTTATACCTCATCGCGAGGGATCACGAGGAGGAACAGGACGGCATCGAGGAAGGGAACGCTGATCGCGGTGTCGGCCGCCTCGCGCACGACCTGCTTGGCGTTGAAGGCGATGCCGAGGCCGGCGGCGGCGAGCATGTCGAGGTCGTTGGCGCCGTCGCCGATGGCGACGGTCTGCTCGGGCATCAGTCCCTCCTCCTCGGCGAACCGGCGCAGGGCGGCTGCCTTCGCCGCCCGGTCGACGACCGCGCCGAGCAGCTGGCCGGTGAGGCGGCCGTCGACCACCTCGAGGACGTTGGCGAGGGCGTGGTCGAGGCCCAGCTCGCGCTGCAGGTCGTCAGTGACCGCGGTGAAGCCGCCGCTCACGATGCCGACCGTCCAGCCGAGGCGCTTGAGGGTGCGGACCAGGGTGCGACCGCCGGGGGTCAGCTGGACCTGCCCGCGGACCCTGTCGACGGCGTCGACAGGCAGGCCCTCCAGCAGCTTCACCCGGGCTCGCAGGGACTGCTCGAAGTCGAGCTCCCCGGACATCGCCGCGGTGGTGACGGCGGCGACCTCGTCGAGACACCCGGCCTCGGCAGCGAGCATCTCGATCACCTCGCCCTGCACCAGGGTCGAGTCGACATCCATGACGACGAGCCGCTTGGCCCGCCGGTAGATGGAGGCCCGCTCGACAGCGACGTCGACCTGCTGCCGTACGGCGCAGGCGGCGAGTGCGGTCCGCAGTACGGCTGTGTCGCCGCCGGAGACCACCAGCTCGAACGACTGCGCCGGCCAGCTCGACAGCCGGACGACGCGCTCGATGTTCGCGCCGCAGCTGGCCAGCGTGCGGGTGACGGCAGCGAGGGCAGCGGGCGGCAGGGGAGCCCCGAGGACCACGACGTGGTGCCGTCGTTGCGGGTCGGGCTCGGCGTCGTAGAGCGGGGTGAACTCGACCTCGACGCCGAGGTCTTCGGCGACCCGCGCGAGGTCGCTCGTGACCGCGCGCCCGTCACCCTCGCCGGCGATCACGACCCCGAGCAGCAGCCGGCCGTGGACGACCACCTGCTCGACGTCCTCGACCGTCGCGCCGTGCTCGTCGAGCACGTCCATGAGGGCCGCCGTGACCCCCGGGTGGTCGCGACCGGTCACCGTCACCAGCAGGCTCATGCGGCGGAGCTGACGGCGTTGTACGCAGCCACCCGGGCCCGCCGCACCACGCGAGCCAGCTCCCGCAGCACGCGGTCACGGGCGTCGGCGGCGGCCGCGTCGATCGCACCCCCGACGTCCTGCTGCGCGAGCGAGATGACGGTCGCCAGCTGGCGCGCCTTGACCAGCACCTCGCGTGCCCGCGGCGGCCACGAGCCCGGCAGCTCCTCCTCGTCGATGCCGCGCCGGGTCTGTCGGCGCAGGTCGTGCAGCGCGTCCCCGATCTCGGGGTTCCACCGTGCGATGTCGAGGTCGGCGAGTGCCCGGGCGGCCTCGACGACACCGAGCCTCAGGTCGTGCTCGGCCTCGTGCAGGAAGGGGCCCTGGTCCGGACCGGACACCTCCACGACGTAGGACGTCCACACGACCGTCGAGACGGTGCCGTCCAGCTCGGAGCCGTGACTCGTCACGGCCGGGACCAGCCCGAAGCCGCTGCCGTCCCCCCGCAGCGCCAGGACCCCCTCGCCCGCGACCAGCGCGGCCGCCGTGAACGGGCCGGGACCGGGGAGCCCGAGCGGGTCGCCCGGCGCGGGCAGCACGAGCCGGGCCTGGCGCACGCCCTCGGCGCGCAGCCGCGCCACCCCCTGCTCGAGCTCGAGCTCGTCGACCCAGAGCCCTGTGACCGTGTGCCCGTCGTCGTGCGCGGCGACCCGGTCCACCAGGTCCGGCAGCGAGGCCTCACCGGCGAGCCACGCCGTGGTCCAGCAGGCGAGCAGCGCGCTGCGTGGTGGGAGGTGGGAGGACACGCCGTCAGCCTAGGGAACCGGGCTGAGGCGGCTCGTCGGCCTAGCGTCTGCGTCATGTACGACGGGATCGACCTCGCACCTCCGAAGCGGGTGCCGCCACCTACGACCCCGGCGGAGCCCGGGCTCGTCGTGGAGGAGGTGCTCACCGGCTGGTGCGGCGCCGTTGTCGAGTGCGACAAGGAGAACGTCAGCCTCGAGGACCGGCACGGCAAGGTACGGGTGTTCCCGCTCGGGGTCTTTCTCCTGGACGGCGAGCCGGTGACGCTGGTGCGACCGGTGACGGCGCCGCGCCAGGGACCTCGCACCAGCGCCAGCGGGTCCCTTGCGGTGCAGGGTCACGCGGCCCGGGTCGCGCGGGGGAGCCGCATCTGGGTCGAGGGCAGGCACGATGCCGAGCTCGTCGAGCGGGTCTGGGGTCACGACCTGCGCGTCGAAGGCGTCGTCGTCGAGCCGCTCGACGGCATCGACGACCTGGCCGCCCACGTCCGGGCCTTCCGTCCAGGACCGCAGCAGCGGCTCGGGGTGCTCGTCGACCACCTGGTGCCGGGTTCCAAGGAGAGCCGGATCGTCGCGACGGTCAGCCACCCGCACGTCCTCGTGCTCGGCCACCCGTACGTCGACGTGTGGGCGGCCGTGAAGCCGGCGTCCGTCGGCATCGCCCGCTGGCCGGAGGTGCCGCGCGGGCAGGACTGGAAGACGGGGGTCTGCCGCGAGCTCGGGTGGGGCGAGAGCTGGCAGGGCTGGCGCCGGGTGCTCAGCAAGGTGGACTCCTACGCCGACCTCGAGATCCCCCTGCTGCAGTGCGTCGAGCACCTCATCGACTTCGTCACGAGCTGACGGGGGTCGACGGGAGCCGCCGGACGTGAAACCTTCTCACGTATGAGGATGCGGCTTTTCGTCGGGTTGCTGCTGGGACTGTCCGTGCTGACCGTGGCCCAGAGCCGGGCTGCGACCCCGGACAGCCTGCAGGTCGGGGTCGGCCGCGCCGACATCACCAGCCCCACCGGCTACTACATGCAGGGCTGGGTGCGCAGCGACGCCGTCCTGCGCGGCGTGCACACCCGCATCGAGGCCCGGGCGATCGTGCTGAAGCGCGGCAACCAGAAGCTCGCGCTCGTCGCGGAGGACCTCAACGGGATCGCCGGGGGGGCGGTGAAGGCAGCGGCCCTCCGGCTGGCCAACCGCGGGTTCAGCGAGAGCAACATCATCGTCTCCGCCAGCCATACCCACGCCGCGCCCAGCGGCTACTACCCGTACAACACCTACAACACCGTCTTCATGACGACGAGCACCCTGACCCAGCAGAACGTCACGGGCGCGATGGACCCGCAGCTGTACTCCTTCGAGGTCCGCCAGCTCGTACTCGCCATCCAGCGCGCCGACGACGACCTCGCCCCGGGCAAGATCGGGTGGGCGACGACGACCCTGCTCGGCCTCACCGCCAACCGGAGCCTCGAGGCGCACCTGCGCGACCACGGCATCGTCAAGGGCTACGGCCAGGGCAAGGTGAGCGACGACCCGTTGGGCTACGCCGACACGATCGACCCCGAGGTGCAGGTGATGCGCGTCGACAAGGACGGGGTGGGACCGGTCGGGATCTGGTCGACCTTCGCCGACCACGGCACCGTCAACAAGTACCAGTTCGGCTTCTACAACGCCGATCACCACGGGGCTGCGACCCGCCTGGTCGAGCAGCGCATCCGCGCGCTCGGGCGCACGCCGGGATCGCAGGACGTGGTCAACGCCTATGGCAACACCGACGAAGGGGACCAGTCCGCGGGTCTCACGCGCTCGGGTCCAGCGGCCGCGGACTATGTCGGGCGGGTCGAGGCCGACGCGATGATGAAGGCCTGGGAGCAGGCGGGCAAGCACCTGACCAGCAGCCCGATCCTCGCGACCCGCTGGACCCGGATGTGCTTCTGCGGTCAGGAGACCGCCGACGGTCCGGTGTCGAAGACCGCGACCCCGGGCCTCCCGCTGTTCACCGGATCCGAGGAGGGTCGCGGGCCCCTCTACGACATCACCAAGGTGCCGTTCGAGGGCGACAGCTCGCCGACCAACGACCCGCTGGACCCGGCGCAGGGCCACAAGATCGTCGTCGCGACGAACCTGGTCGGCTCGGGGTCCACCCCGACCGCCGTACCGCTGACGGTGGCGCAGGTCGGCGACCACCTCGTCGCGACCATCCCGGGGGAGATGACCGTCGACATGGGCCGTCGGGTCCGGGGCGCCGTCGCGCTGACCGCCGCCGGTCACGGCATCCACGGCGTGCAGCTGTCCGGCCTCGCCAACGAGTACCTCAGCTACTTCACCAGCCCGCAGGAGTACGACGCCCAGCACTACGAGGGCGGGTCGACGATGTACGGCAGGGAGTCCTCCGTGCTCCTCCTCGAGCAGCTGCAGGTGCTGACCCACGACCTCCTCGGCGGTACGGCGGCACCGGCCCCGGACCCCACCGACCCGCGCAACGGCGCCAACGACCACGCCGCGCCGTTCGGCACCGGCGCGACCTCGGCGACCGTGACGGCGCAGCCGCACACCGTGCAGCGCTTCCAGCGCGCGACGTTCGGGTGGCAGGGCGGGGCCAAGGGCCTCGACATGCGCGTAGGCAAGCCGTTCGTGTCGGTCGAGCGGGTCGGGCACGGCACCGCCACGAACGACTTCGGCCTCCAGATCCTCTGGAAGGTCGACGACAACGGCGCCTACACCGCCGAGTGGGAGGTGCCGCGGGACCAGGCCCCGGGCAGCTACCGGATCGTGGTGCAGGCCAACCACTACACCCTGCGGTCGGCGCCGTTCCGGGTCACCGTCGCCACGACCCTCTCCGTCCAGGGTTCCAAGGTCCGTTACCCGGACGCGGTCACGAACGTCGACCTGACCTACCGCCCGACCTATGCCGACGGCGCGACGCTGCCACACACCGCCACCGTGCCGGCAGGTGCCGCTCGCGACAGCTACGGCAACTGCAACGGCGCGGCCGCGACCACGGACGGGTCCCGGTCAGGTGCTGACGCCACAGCCGACCCGGCCGTCTGCGCGCAGGCCGCGGTGTTGCCGCACCCGGTCACCGGCGGTGGTCAGCAGCTGCCGACGACCGGCCTGACCCCGTGGCTCGCGGCCCTCGGCCTGGTGCTGCTGCTCAGCGTCGCGGCGGTCCGCGGCAGGAGCTGACGCGCACGCGTCGAAGACCTGCGCATGCGTCGTACCCCGCTCCTCGTCAGCACCGTGTTGGTCCTGGCCTTCCTGCCCGCGCACGCCGGCTCCGCGCCCACGACCACCATCGGTTCCGCGTCGGTGCCGGGCACGATCAAGGGCTTCCAGCTGGTCGGCCACACCGACCTCGGCGGCCGCGGCATGAACAGTCCGCTGGCCGTCGCGGGTCGCTGTGCCTATGTCGGTGACCGCTCCTACGACGCGACCCCGCGCCCCGGCGCCGGCGTCGCCATCGTCGACATCGCCGACCCGGCCACGCCGACCCGGGTCGGCACCATCGCCGCCAGGGGTGACGCGACGCAGCGCGAGCTCCGTGCCGACCAGGGCCTGGGGCTGCTCGTGGTCGAGGACTACTCGCCGTACATCGGCTCGGACCTGACCGGTGGCCGCAGCTACTCCGGCAACGACCTGCAGGTCTACGACATCAGCAAGGACTGCCGGACGCCACGGCTCGTCAGCACCTACGACTTCGGTGCCCGCGCGCCGCATGAGTTCTTCCTCTGGAAGGACCCGAAGAACCCGGGCCGCGTGCTCGCCTACGTCACGACGACGATCTACGGTCCGGACCTCAACGTCATCGACCTGACCGACCCGACAGCGCCGAAGCTGGTCAGCGTCTACGAGGCACCGCAGCAGGAGGCCTCCGGCACGAGCGACACCGTCGCCGGCGAGCAACCGGCGTCCTACATCCACTCCATCGCGGTCAGCGACGACGGCACCAAGGCCTACGTCGGCGGCTGGGACTACGGGACCTACGTGCTCGACACGAGCGGCCTCGCGACACCCGGCGGTGTCCCGGTGATGCGACCCGTGGGAACGAGCACCCTGAACTACGGGGCCAACGTGCACGGCAACGTCCCGATCCCCGGGAGGCCCTACGGCGTGATGGTGCAGGAGGAGTACGCCAACGCCGGCCGCTCCTGCCCGTTCGGCTGGCTGCGCATCGCCGACCTGCGCGACCCGGCGAACCTCAAGCTCGCCGGTCAGTACAAGCTTCCCGAGAACGACTGCCCGAAGGCGCAGGCCGCGAACGGCACGTTCACCGCACACAACCAGACGAACTTCCCGGACGTGACGCTGCTGTCCTGGTACTCCGGCGGTCTGCGGGCCGTCGACACGAGCAACCCCGACAAGCTCGTCGAGACCGGCGTCTTCGTCCCGAACGGGCAGGCGCCGGACGAGCGCGACACCCGGCTGTTCTTCGCCAAGAGCACCAACGCGCGCCGCACCGGCGCGATGTGGAGCTACCCGGTCGTCCAGGACGGGCTGGTCTACGTCGTCGACATCGACCTCGGGCTCTACGTCCTGCGCTACACCGGCGCGCACGCCGGCGAGGTCAGCCAGGCCGCGTTCGTGGAGGGCAACAGCTCACCGTCGCGCTACACCGCCGCGGCGCCGGTGATCCACCGCCCGGCCCTCATCACGGCGAAGGCCCCGGTCGTCGTCAAGGATCTGACGCCGCTCGGGGCCCTCCACCGGCACTGGCAGTGGCTCTGCTGAGGCGCTGCCAGTGCTGTGCCGGGATCACCAGACGCGTCGGCGCGAACCGCCCATCGGGACGAAGTTCAGGACGAGGCCGACGAGGAGCACGATCACACCGATCGTGAACAGCACGTGAGCCGAGGCCACAATCAGGCCGAGGATGATGAGGACGAGTCCGAGCGCGATCACGGGGGGTCTCCTTCGTCGCAGTGTTGCGTTGGGGTGACCGGTTCTTGCCCAGCGATCGGGCTCCTAACCTGCTGTGATCCGCGTCAACTCGTCGTCGTCGACGCCTGCCATCAGGGAGCGCCACAGGTCCGCGTCATGCACCGCCGGCCTGGTCGTCGCGACGAAGGTGTTGACCGCATCGGCGAAGCCGGACGGGCAGGACAGGTGCGGCATGTGGCCGGCCTGGGCGACCACGTGCAGGCCGACGCCGGGCAGCTCGTCGCAGACCGCGCGGGCGTGGTCGACCGGCAGCACCGGGTCGCGCGCGCCCCAGATCATCAGCGTCGGGATGGCCGCCGCGAGATACATCCGGTCCCGGCTGCTGACCGCCTGTCCGCGGTAGTCGACGACGGCCCGGAGGGTGCGCAGGAAGGCCGTCCGGGTGGCCCGGTCGCGCAGTCCGTTCCACACGTGCGCGACCTCCTCCACGTCCCACGGGTCCAGCAGGCCGGCCTTGGCGAGCAGCCGCGAACCGGCGAGCACGGGTCGTCGTACCAGGGCTTGTGACGACAGCGCGATGGCATGGCCGGCACCAGGGACGCTGGCGAGCCGGAAGACCGGGTTGACCTCTGCGCCGAGGCCACCGGAGGCGACGAGCACGAGACGCTCGACGCGTTCCGGGTACTGGTAGGCGAACTGCTGTGCGACCCCGCCGCCGAGGCTGTGGCCGACGATCGTGGCCCGGTCCACGCCGAGGACGACCATCAGGTCACGGACGCCGTTGGCGAAGCCGCCGACGCTGTAGTCGGCGCGCGGCTTGTCCGAGTCGCCGTGCCCGAGCAGGTCGGGCGCGACCACGGTGTAGCGCTCGGCCAGCAGCGGCAGGACGGCGTTCCAGGCCTGGCTGGAGTCGCCGATCCCATGGATCAGCCAGAGCACCGGAGCGGTCCCCAGGCGGGGGCCGGCGAGCAGGTAGCTGCGCTTGTGGCCGTGCAGGATCTTGGACTCGCGGCGTACGGGGCAGACGGGCACCGCAGCAGTGTCCAACTGTCGTGTTTCGGCGGTGTGAATCGGCGTGCCCTTCGTGGTGTGGTCACCCGGCTCGCCTAGGGTCGGAGACCGCCTTCTGGAGAAAGAGATCGTTGACCGCCTCGCTTCACGCCGCCCCCCAGGCTGCCCCTCTGAGGGCCTGGCAGCGCAGCGCTCTCGTGACCTATCTGCGGCAGCAGCCCAGGGACTTCCTCGCCGTCGCCACCCCCGGTGCCGGCAAGACCACCTTCGCGCTGCGGATCGCGGCCGAGCTGCTGACGAGCGGCGCCGTGCAGGCGATCACGGTCGTGGCACCCACCGAGCACCTCAAGCTCCAGTGGGCGCTGGCCGCCGCCAAGGTCGGCATCGCGTTGGACCCCGGCTTCAGGAACGCGATGGGTGCGACGTCCAGCGACTTCCAGGGGGTCGCGCTGACCTACGCGGGGGTGGCCGCCCACCCGCTGCTGCACCGGGCCCGCACCGAGCGCCGCCGGACCCTGGTGATCCTCGACGAGATCCACCATGCGGGGGACGCGAAGTCCTGGGGCGACGCGGTGAAGGAGGCCTTCGAGCCGGCCGCCCGGCGGCTGGCGCTCACCGGCACGCCCTTCCGCTCCGACACCAACCCGATTCCGTTCGTCCGCTACGAGCGGGGTTCCGACGGCATCACGCGGTCGGCCTCGGACCACTCCTACGGGTACGCCGACGCGCTGCGCGACCAGGTCGTACGGCCGGTGATCTTCATGGCCTACAGCGGCACCGCGACGTGGAAGACCCGGGCCGGCGACGAGATCACCGCGACCCTCGGCGAGCCGCTGACCGTCGAGCAGACGGCGCATGCCTGGCGCACGGCGCTGGACCCGCACGGCGACTGGATGCCGGCCGTGCTTCAGGCCGCGGACCGTCGGCTGTCCGAGGTGCGGCGCGGGATGCCCGATGCCGGCGGCATGGTGATCGCGTCCGACCACAAGAGCGCCAAGCTCTACGCCGAGCTGCTCGAGGGCCTCACCGGTGTCGCGCCCGTGGTGGTGCTGTCCGACGACCCGTCGGCGTCGAAGAAGATCAGCGCTTTCGAGTCATCAGGCGAGCGCTGGCTCGTCGCGGTCCGGATGGTGTCCGAGGGCGTCGACCTCCCGCGGCTCGCTGTCGGCGTCTACGGCACGTCGGTGCAGACGCCGCTGTTCTTCGCCCAGGCCGTCGGGCGCTTCGTCCGGGCCCGCCGCCCGGGCGAGACGGCCTCGGTCTTCCTGCCCTCGGTGCCGGTGCTGCTGGCGCTCGCCGCCGAGATGGAGGCCGAGCGCGACCACGCCCTCGACGGTCCCGCGAGGGACGCGTTCCTCGCCGACGAGCTGATCGCGCAGGCCAACCGCGAGCCGGTCGACGGCGAGGACGAGCCGGGCTTCATCGCCCTGCAGGCCTCCGCCCACCTCGACCGCGTGATCTACGACGGCGGCGAGTACGGCACCGGTGCTGCCGTCGGCTCCGACGACGAGCAGGACTTCCTCGGACTGCCCGGCCTGCTCGAGCCCGACCAGGTCCGGGTGCTGCTCGCGCAGCACCAGGCCAAGCAGCTCAGGAACGCACCGGTCGTCACCGCCCCCACCCGGGAGAGGTCCGCGTTCGAGCTGCTGTCCGGCCTGCGCAAGGAGCTCAACGGTCTGGTCGGCGCGTGGCACCACCGGACCAGCAAGCCGCACGGCGCCATCCACGCCGAGCTGCGGGCCGCGTGCGGCGGGCCGCCGACCCCTCAGGCGTCGGCCGACGAACTGCAGGAACGCATCGAGACCCTGCGCCGCTGGGCCCGCGCCCCCCGCTGACCCCCTCCGCCGTGGATGTGGACATAGGGGCTGCTCATCGGTGCCTCAGGCACCCCATATGTCCACATCCACGGCGGTCAGTAGGCGTCGTCGAGGATGTGGTAGACGGCGCCGGTGACGAGGCCGACCAGCAGCACGACGCCGCCGGCGATCCAGAGGGCGGCGGAGTGCATCGGGAGCGCGAAGCCGAGGAGCACGCTGCCGGTCACGATGAGCAGGACGGTCAGCCACGAGGTGGGCTTGACGTTGTGGGAGCCGGCCATCGAGATGCCTCCTGGGTGCGCGTGCGGAACGTGCACCAGACTAGCCGGGTGAGCTCCCTGTTCTCGCCCCTGACCCTGCGCAACGTGACCCTCAAGAACCGCGTCGTCGTGAGCCCGATGTGCCAGTACTCCTGCGCCGACGGGCTCCCGACCGACTGGCACCTCGTGCACCTCGGGCAGTTCGCCGTCGGCGGCGCTGCGCTGGTGATGACGGAGGCGAGTGCCGTCAGTCCGGAGGGGCGCATCAGCCCCGACGACGCCGGCATCTGGGACGACGCGCAGGCCGACCGTTGGGCCAGGGTCGTCGACTTCGTGCACGGTCAGCACGCGCTCGCCGGCGTCCAGCTCGCCCACGCCGGTCGTAAGGCCAGCACCTACCGGCCGTGGCACGACAGGCGCGGCAGCGTCCCGGTCGGCGACGGCGGCTGGGCCACCGTCGGTCCCAGCCCGCTCGCCTTCGGCCGGTACGCCGAACCGGTGGCCCTCGACGACGCGGGTATCGCCAAGGTCCGGGCCGACTTCGTCGCGGCAGCGCGCCGGGCCGCACGCGCGGGCTTCGATGCCGTCGAGCTGCACGCCGCCCACGGCTACCTGCTGCACCAGTTCCTCAGCCCTCTCGCCAACCACCGCACCGACGCCTATGGCGGCTCCTTCGACAACCGGACCCGACTGCTGCGGGAGACGGTCGGTGACGTGCGGGCCGCGTACGACGGTCTGCTGCTCGTCCGGATCAGTGCCGACGACTGGACCCCGGGTGGCTGGACGGTCGGGGAGTCCCAGCAGCTCGCGCCGCTGCTGCACACCGCCGGCGTCGACCTCATCGACGTGTCGAGCGGTGGTCTGCACCACGAGCAGACGATCCCCGTCGGTCCGGGATACCAGGTGCCCTTCTCACGGGCGCTGAAGGCGGTCGGCGCGACGACGGGCACGGTCGGGCTCATCACCGATCCGGTCCAGGCCGAGCAGCTGGTCGCACTCGGCGACGCCGACGTGGTGCTGCTCGCCCGCGAGCTGTTGCGCGACCCGCACTGGCCGTTGCGGGCCGCCCGTGCGCTCGGCGTCGACGTCCCTTGGCCCCAGCAGTACGAGCGCGCCAAGCTGTGATCATCGAGGACCCCGCCGACCCACGGCTCGCCGACTACATCGGCCTCACCGACGTGGCGCGGCGCCTCAAGCACGAACCGGAGAGGGGGTTCTTCATCGCCGAGGGTGCCCAAGTCGTGCAGCGGGCCGCCGCGGCCGGCTACCCGCTCAGGACGATCCTGCTGGCGACCAACCGGCAGCTGCCGGAGGGGCTGCCCGATGCACCCGTGCTCCAGGCATCGCACCCGGTCCTGGAAGCGGCCACAGGTTTCCACGTGCACCGGGGGGTGCTGGCGTCGTTCGGCCGGATACCGCTGCGCGACGCGAACGAGCTGCTGGCCACCGCGGAGCGGATCCTCGTCCTCGAGGACGTCAACAACCACACCAACCTGGGGGCGGTGTTCCGCAGCGCTGCGGGCCTCGGCATGGATGCGGTGCTGCTCAGCCCCCGCTGCTGCGACCCCTTGTACCGCCGGGCGATCCGGGTCTCCATGGGTGAGGTGTTCGCACTCCCGTACGCCTACCTAGAACCGTTCCCGGGTGGTGTCCAGCAGGTCCGGGACGCCGGCTTCCGGGTGCTCGCGATGACCCCGGACGGTACGGATCTCGGCGACGTCGAGATCAAGGGGCGCACCGCGCTGTTGCTCGGTGCGGAGGGGCCAGGGCTCACGGAGGCCGCCATGTCGGCCAGCGACCTGCGCGTCGGGATTCCCATGTCGCGAGGCGTCGACTCGCTCAACATCGCGGCCGCCGCGGCCGTCGGGTGCTGGGCCGTCGCGCGCCGTCCGGAGGCAAGATGAGCACGTGAAGCCCGCACTCGTCCTGCTGCCTCTCCTCACGGTCACCGCG
>JAWWOJ010000315.1:0-2621 GCA_033851885.1 Frankiales bacterium
GCCGCCGTCCTCAACATCCTCAACCCGGACCGCGTGGTGTTGGGCGGCGAGCTGGGCGGGGCAGGCGAGCTGGTGCTCGCCAGCCTGCGGGAGAGCCTCGGACGCAACGCCCTGTCGTCGGCGGTGCGCAGCTCCTCGGTGGTGCCGAGCCAGCTCGGCCGGCGCGCCGAAGCGCTAGGAGCGGTGCTCCTCGTCCTGACCGAGGCGGAGCGCTTCACCACGCCGCCCGGTCCCAGGCTGAAGCGCGGTCGGCCTCCGCTGACGCAGGGCCACCGCAGCGGTGAGCAGGATCACGGCCACCAGCCCTAGTGGCCCGGCGCCCGTCGACGCCAGCTGCCCTGCCGGCGAGGCGATCGGGTTGCTGACCACCGCGTTGCGCGGGCGGTGCCGGGTGAGCTTCACAGCCTGCTGGAAGGTCGGCCGGTTCTGCCAATCGATGCCGCGAACGCCCACGACTCCCGCCGTGACCGAACGGATGAAGTCCTTGCGCTTGTCATAGGTCAGGGCGTCCACCGAGGACACCCCCTCGGCCGCCACGGCCGCGCCCGCGGCAGACTTCAGCGACCCGAGCAGCTGCGTCCGGCAGGTCGCCAGGACACCCTTGCCGCAGTAGGTCCGTGAGTAGCGGCCCGCCACCTGCTGGCCGAGGGCCTGCCGCAGGTCCTTGCTGACGTAGCCGTACCAGGCCACGCCGTTCCACGACGAGCCGATGCCCTGCCGCGGATGGTCGTCGAGGCCTTTGGGCAGCTGGTCGACGAGCGACCCGAGAGTGCCGCGCAGGACGTCCTTCGGCAGCGATGCCGTGCCGGCGACACCCGCACCTGACGGGTCCCACCAGGCATCGAACAGGTCGATGGCGGCCTGGTGCGGGTAGGTCCCCGTGCGGGCGCGGTCCACCCGGTGCGCGCCGTCGGCGAGCCAGGCCTTGAGCAGCGCGACGCTGCTCCTCTCGACCGGGTCGGTCGGGGTGCCCAGCACCTTGAGCACCATGGGGAGCAGGTAGGCGGCCCGCACGTCGACCGTGCCACCGTCGATCATGGCCTCGACCAGCTGCGGCCGGGTCACCTTGCGGTTGCCCGCGATGCGCGCCTTGACCCGGTCCTCGAGGGCGAGCGAGCGGTAGACCGCGCCGTACCCCCAGGCGTTGTCCGCCGCCGAGAACCCGGGTGCCGCCTTGTTGTTCCAGGAGACGAGGTACCCGGTCGCGGGGTTCGTCACGTGGACGTGTGCGTCGAACGGCAGCGACCCCTGGTCGTCGTACCTCGGGTCGCCCCAGTGCGGGAGGTCCCAGTCGTAACCAGTGGCCCGTCGCGGCAGCAGACCGGAACTGAAGTAGGAGATGTCGCGGTCGTCGGTGTAGAACCAGTTGAAGGTGTAGTCGATCGCGCTGACCGCGTGCTGGAAGGTCGTCGCGTCGTGCACGTAGGTCGGGTCCTGAAGCCGGCTGAAGCCGACCACGCTGTCGACCTCGTGGTTGTAGGTCGTGCGGGTGGTGACGATCGCGACCGGCTTGCCACCGACGGTGGTGCGACCCTGCACGACACCGTGCCGCGTCTTGAGGACGAGGAAGTTCAGGGTCTGCGGCGGAGTCGCAGACGAGCTGACGTTGGGGTTCGCCGTCTCCGTGTGCGTGTACTTCTCCATGGGGGTGCAGGTACTGCCCACCAGGTACGACGTGCTGTTGACCCCACCGGGACCGCAGAGCCGTTCGACGACGGTGTCGACGATGTCGTTGGAGGCGCTCGTGGCCGACCAGGCGTAGTCCACCCCGTGGCCGAGCTCGACGACCAGGTTGGTGCCGGCGAACGAGACCCCGCGGGCTTTGATGTGCGGACCATTGAGGTCCTGCTCCACCAGCAGCTGTGGCGTGTAGTAGCCGGTCTGCGGGCCGAAGACGACTGTGGGGTGACCGTCGGCGGAGTGCTTGGCGTCGACGAGCAGCGCGTTGCTCATGCCGTGCTGCGTGAGGCCGAGGTCGATCGGTCCGAAGGGACCGTCGACGACGTTCGGCTGGTCCAGCGGCGGCGCGGGGATCGGCGTCGTGGAGCCGCCGGCATCCGAGCCCGTGCCGGGCGCGGTCGCGGACGGGTTGAGGTCGGGTTCCGCGACACCCGGCAGGTCCGGGTCGATGCCGCCACCGCCGTACTTCTGCGTGAGCGGTGAGGAGGTCGGCGCCTCGGGGTCGTTCTTCTCACGGAGGTCGTCGTAGACGTTGCGGGCGGTCGCCTCGCCGTACTTCGCCTTGAGCTGCTGGTACCAGCGGGCGTTCTGCTCCTCGCCGCCGCCGCCCTTGCCGAAGATGCCGCCCACGAGCGAGGCGATGTAGACGATGTCGGCGCGGGTGTAGGGCGTCGGCGCCTTCTGCAGAGCGGCGTACTCGACCGGGCAGTTGACGCCGAAGCCGACGCCGGTGCTGCCGGGGATCGGGATCAGCGTCTTCGCCGGGCAGAGCGCGTCCTGCGCCGCGTTCATGCCGGCGAGCATCGCGTCGAGCCGCTGGAGCAGGACGGTGCCCTCGTGGCCGTAGCGCTTCGCGACGGTCGCGATCTGGGCCGTCGCCTGTGCTGGCGTGTAGGGCGCGATCCGCAGTTGCGCGGCATCCATGTGGATGTTGGCCGGCG
>JAWWOJ010000330.1:0-3248 GCA_033851885.1 Frankiales bacterium
ATCGACGCCGAGACGCGCCTCGAGCTGCAGGACGCCGCGCAGCAGACCCGCAAGGAGCTGTCTGACGCCGACCGCCTCGAGCAGCAGGCGCGGGAGCGCGCCGAGAAGGAGCGCGCCAGCGCCGACGCCGCCGAGCAGGCCGCTGCCCGTGCCCGCGCCGAGGCCGACCGCCTCGCCGACCAGAACCACTAAGGAGACCTCGTGAACGTCCTCACCATCCCTCGCACTGTGATCGGTGCGGAGTACGCCGCTCTCCGGCTGCCGCTGACCGTCCTCGAGACCAAGGTCGTCGGCCGCTACCTGGAGGAGGAGTCGACGTTTCGGCTCACCTTCGAAAAGGCCCTCGGCACGGTCGACGCGACCGTCGGCCGCGCCCTCGGTGACGCCGACCTGACCCGGCGCGGGGCGGCGCTGACCCGCCGCTCCGAGATCCTCGAGAAGGCCGTGTCGCTGGAGGAGAAGGCAGCCGTGCGCAAGAAGCAGGCCGGCGCCTCGCTGAAGCAGGCGAAGCAGACGGCCGAGCGCAAGCGGGCCGACGCCCAGCAGCGGGCGCAGGCCGAGGTCAAGCAGATCCACGACGACCAGCAAGCCGAGCGGCGCGCGGCCGAGGAGCAGGCCCAGGCCGTCGCCCAGGCGCGCGTCGAGGCTGCCGACCGCGAAGCAGAGGTGAAGCTGCAGCAGGAGCAGTCCACCTTCGACGAGCAACTCACGTCGATCGACAGCCGTACGGCGGCCCGCATGGCGAAGCCGAAGGCCGAGCTGAAGGAGGCCTCGCAGCTGCGCACCGACGCGGCGCGTGAGCGCAAGACGGCCGAGCGCCTCGGCGAGCTCGTCGACACCGAGAAGGCCAGCCGCAGGTAGGAAGGTGCCATGAGCACCCCGCTGACGGTCGCCGTCACCGGCCCGACCGGCACCTTCGGTCACGGCCTCGTCCCGCTGCTCCAGGACGACGACCGCATCGGCTCGGTCATCGGCATCGCCCGGCGGCCCTTCGAACCTGCCGAGCAGGGCTGGTCGAAGATGGTCTACCGGCAGGGCGATGTGCGCGACGAGCAGGGCCTGACGGAGGCCTTCGTCGGGGCCGATGTGGTCGTGCACCTGGCCTTCCTCGTGGTCGGCGGCTCGGCGCAGCAGACCCGGTCGATCAACGTCGAGGGCACCCTCAACGCGTTCCGGGCGGCCGCGGCCGCGGGCGTCAGCCGGTTCGTGTATGCCAGCTCGGTCGCGGCGTACGGCTTCCATCACGACAACCCGTTCGGGATGCGCGAGGACTGGCCGGTGCGGCCGGCCAACCGGCTGTTCTACGCACAGGAGAAGGCGGAGCTCGAGCAGCTGCTGCAGCGGGAGGCCGTGCAGCACCCCGAGCTGGACGTATACCTGCTGCGGCCGCCGATCGTGGTCGGTCCGCATGCGGTCGGCGGCAAGGGTCCCGCGCTGCTGCAGCGCTATGGCCTGCGCCGCTCGCCCGTCCCACTGCCGGTCCTCGTCCCGGACCTGCCGCTGCAGCTGGTGCACGAAGGCGATGTCGGCTCCGCCCTGCTGCAGTGCGTGCTGGCGGCCGGACCACCGGGGGCCTACAACATCGCGGCGCCCGAGGTCATCAGCACCATCGATGTGGTCCGGGCGCTGGGGCTGTACCCGATCCGGCTCCCGGGTGGGCCGGCGCAGCGGGCCGCCCGGGCGCTGTCGAGGGTGCCCGGGCTCCCGTCGTTCGCGCAGTGGGTGGAGGCGTTCAGCACACCGGCCGTCATGGACGTCTCCCGGGCGGGTGCCGAGCTGGGCTGGACCCCGCGCTACACCGCGCTCGAGGCCCTGCACGACACGCTGCGCTAGCCGATCCGGAGCTGCCAGGCACCACCGCGCGGGTAGAGGAAGGCCTGGCGGCCCACCACCTTCACTGTCGCCCCTGTGACGACCAGTCGACGCGTGAACAGCGCGGGCAGAGCGATGATCGTCGGCATCTTGGCGGCAGGAGAGTGGCCTCGGACCAGCGCGGTCCCGCGCAACGGGTCGGACGTGAAGCTGTCGAGCACGCCGGTGGTGGCCACGGGGTAGACGGTGCTGATGCGGCGTACCCGGTCCGGGGTGGCCAGCGCTCCCCAGCGACCGTGCTCCTTCCACACCCACAGGGCGCCGCCGACGGCCAGCGCGTCCTGGTGGGCGTAGTGCGGCGCAAGCAGCCGGGCGTCGTCGCGCGGGTCGTTGCCGAACTCGCCGACCCACAGCGGCAGGCCGAGGGCCTCGGCATCAGCGACGGCCGCTCCGTAGTCGGCGTCGAAGGACTGCAGCTGACCGGCCCGGCCCTGCAGCACCGTCTGATCGGCAGTGAACACGCCGGTGTAGACGTGCGGCGCGTAGACGACGTTGGGGTACGACGAGTAGACCGACCAGGGCGCGACGAACGTGCGGGCTGCTGTCACGTTGCGGGTGCCGGCCGGCTCGACGAAGAACAGCTGGCGGAAGCCGGGTACGGCGGCGACGACCGCGTTGACGACCTTGCCGTGAAAGGCCATCAACTCGGTGCTGTCCATGACGCCGGGAGCGAAGCCGGGCTGCGGCTCGTTCATGAGCTCGTAGCCGGCCACCGTCGGGTCCGCGTGGAACCGCCGCGCCAGGCTCACAACGACGGCGGCGTAGTGGTCCTGCAGGCCGCCCTCGTTGAGCCAGAAGCGCTGGGCGGCCTCCTGCACGGGTGGCTCGAGCTCGCGGGTGCCACCCGGTGCACAGGCAGGCGTGACGTGGACCGAGGCCCACGCCGGTGCACCGTCGCCACCGTCGGCCGCGGACGACCCTGGGGGGCAGACCGTGCCCGCGGGGGCGAAGACAAACTTGCTCCACGCGTCCTGGTGCAGGTCGATGACCACCCGCACGTCACGGGCTCGCGCCCACCCGATGACCTGCGCGATGCGGGCGAGGGGCACGGGGTCGAACCGTCCTGGCGTCGGCTCGAGCAGCGACCACGAGACGGGCAGCCGGATCACGTCGAAGCCGAGGCCCGCGATCTGGTCGAGGTCACCCTCGCAGAGCGGGACGGCCGTGGTGACGGTGCTGTCCGAGGGGCAGTGTCCGCGGTCGTAGCCGGCTGGGCCGATCGGGTAGGGCGGCCGGAGGTCCTTGGTCCAGTAGTCGACGAGACCGTTGACGTTGACCCCGCGCAGGATGACCGTGCGGCCGCTCTCGTCGACGACCTGCGGGAGGCCCCCGGCCCGCGCCTCGACGTGCAGGTACTGCCGGCCCGGGACCGAGGC